>JAOZQV010000423.1 GCA_029932035.1 Deltaproteobacteria bacterium
TAAAACCCTAACGGGTAAACTCCAAATAAGGAATTTAGGCGTAAGCCTTTTATACTGCCACTGAATATTGAAAAGTTACGAGAGATTCACCTCCTTTCGTTGTGAAAATGCATTATACTGCCCCCTCAATATAAGGGTGTTGCTCCATAAGGGATAGAAAGAAAGGATTCTGAGCATGTTGAGCATGAGAAGATACTCATACTCTTTGTTTCGTTCTCTGTCAAATCTTGATGCGCAAAATAAATGCCTGAATGCTGTAGTTTCCTGTAGAGGTCACATATAGGATGAAAAAATCGGCGAGACAAAGGCTTTCAAGAGGAATTTTGTAGCGAAATCACTTGACTTTTGATTTAAGCATATGAGATCGCTTCATATCATGTCTCGGTCGAGATGAGTCAATAGTGCCTGAACGAAATAACTTCCTTATTTCATAATCTTAATCATAATCATAATCGTAATCTTACTCAAAGCGATTAGGATTAAGATTACGATTAAGAGTATGAATCCAAAATTGTGCCTGAACCACGCAAAGGCGTGATTTTCGTTTAGGCAATATATACGTTTGCATGGACGCTTGCACATAGACATAAGGAGAGAATTTATGGATTACGGAACCTGGGTCAGAGGTGAATTAGCACAATTGAGTAAATCCCTTGGGTTTCGCTATACACCTCTGGAGGACTTGGAAGGCCGGCTGAATAAACTGAAGACCGGCATGAATAGGAAAGGGATGGAGGGGATTCTATTGGTTGAAAAAATGGACCGATACTATCTCTCCGGGACCACTCAGGACGGATATCTCTTTGTGCCTTTAGATGGAAGACCCATTCTCCTGATAAAGAGGGAATTGGAGCGAGCTAAGGTGGAGTCGGCATTAGAAGATGTGATAGGGTTAAGGTCCATGCGCGAGCTTCCATCACTGATCCAGGAACACCGGGGCAGACTCCCTCGAACCTTGGGGCTTGAATTAAATGTTCTTCCGGTCCGGGATTACTTCAGGTTCCAGGATATCTTTTCGGGCGCTAAGTTATTGGATGCTTCCGGGTTAATCCGGGATGTGCGAAAAATTAAATCCCCTTTTGAGATCGAGCTCATGAGGGTGGCTGGCGAGATCGGAAAAAGGGCGTATCACGAAGGGGCCAGGATCCTCCGAGAAGGTATGAGCGAAATCGAATTCGCAGGCCTCCTCGAGGCAGCGGCCAAGAGTTACGGCCATGAGGGACTTCTCAGGGTAAGTGCCCTCAATTATGAGGCATACTCATGGCATCTGCTGAGCGGCCCGGCTGGGGGGATCGTGAGTCAGACAGATTCTCCCATGGGGGGCCTTGGCCTCTCGCCTGCCTTTCCGGTGGGGGCAAGCCTGAGACCGATGAAGGCCCATGAGCCGATCCTTGTGGATTTCGGGACATGTTATCAGGGGTATCAGGCCGACGAGACGCGGATGTTTTCTATCGGTCAGATGAAAAAGAAATTCATTGATGCCTACAGGGCCTGCGTTAAAATCCACGATGCAGTCTTAGATCAGACCCGGCCGGGGGCAGACTGTGAGACACTCTTCATGAATACTCTCAAATTAGCAGAAAAATTGGGTTATAGAGAGAGTTATTTAGGGCCGCCCGGACTCCAGACCCGCTTCATAGGCCATGGCATCGGGCTGGAACTCAACGAACTTCCCTTCCTTGCAAAGGGGCAGTCATATCCCTTGGAGGAGGGAATGACGTTCGCTCTGGAGCCAAAGATAGTTTTCCCCGGGGAAGGCTCGGTAGGGATTGAAAACACGGTCGTGGTAACAAAGGACGGGTTTGATGTTCTTACACCGTTAGAGCAGAAGATCTTCGAGGTATAAGGGGCTCTTCAGGGCCTGCCCCGAAATCCCCATCAAAAATGCTCATTTTCTTTATCTCTTTTGATTTATGGGAAAATGCTTTTTTCGTTCATCGGTAAATGACCACCAGGGGAGAGGGTCTTCGCCTTCCATAAAATGAATCACTGACATAAACACATCAATAATACAGGGATCGTGTCTTTTCCCTGAACTTGTGCAAAGCTCCTCATACAGTTCAAACGGTTCTTTTCCAATCAGTTTCTTTGGATGATCAATGCCAATCAATTGGAGATTATCTGCAATCGCTTTTCCAATATTAGGAAGCTTATCAAGTCGTGAAACTGTTTCCCTGTCTGGGTTCTTCATTTGTTCCTCTTGTTAGCTTGCCTCCGAGACACCTTGGGTTTTGTGAGACAAGTAGTGATGCCATAGCATTCTCGCCGCAACCGACCGAAAAGGACGCCAGGTCTCAGCAACTCTGGATAGCGTAGATGGCGATGAATCCTCATGAAGTCTTTTCACCTTTCGTACTGTATTAATCAGTGCAATGTCCCCAGAGGGCCAAACATCCGGCCTGCGAAGGGCCATCAAGAGATAGATATTTGCGGTCCAGGGACCGATGCCTTTGATTCGAGTAAGTGTGTCAACGGCAGCAAGGTCATCCATTCTGGATACGGCTTTCAGATCAAGTAAGTCCCCAAGGATTGCTTCGGCAACATTGATGCAGTACGCTGCTTTCTGTCGAGTGACACCCAGGGACCGCAGATATGATGAGCCCACTTCCAAAAAACGATCTGGTGAAAATGGCGCCAGGTTATCGACGAGTCGACGGTACATAGCCTTAGCTGAGGCAAGAGACACCTGCTGTTCAAGAATAATGTGGATCAATGTCGAAAAACAAGGCTTTCTCTCCCAAAGGGGCGGTATACCATCGGCCACGAGGAGGCGTGCGAGATCTTTGTCGCGGGCAGCTAAGTATACTGTGCCTTCCTTTAGACTCATCTTTGTCAATGATTGAATCATGAATAGGATACTCGTCACGCTAACCTTGGGATAACCGATCTAAAAAAGCATCAGCTTTCCCAAATCCGAGTTAATCCCATTGTTGCCATTCTATCGATTTGCTTTAAATTCTTTCAATCGGGTACATTCAACAAGACGATCCAAAGTTTTTGCAGTAAACACCTTGCCCCTGGTCGCAAGGATCATCTTTTTCATATCCTCCCTGCGGACACCGAAGCCACGTCCGCCGATACAGGCAATAACTTCGTATTTCGGGTTATCTTCGGATCTTCCGGCAAGGCTCAATTCACCAAGATG
>JAOZQV010000424.1 GCA_029932035.1 Deltaproteobacteria bacterium
TACCGCCATTTTCAAGATACGGGTCTTGGCCTTTGGGTCCAACACAAGCTGAAAAACCGGGTTTCCCTCCTTATCCGGCATGGATTCTACGCTGAAATCAGGGTAACCTGCCGCCAGCATATCTAAGAAAACCTCTTTGTCATCCGGACGCATTAGGGTTATATCAATCCCTTCCAGCCCATCCCTCTTCATTTCAAGGTACCGTACCCTATCCTTCCTCAAATCCCGTTTCAGTTCTTCCACCACCCTTTCAAGGTGTGTCTCAACGGCCTTGGATGCCTGTACTTCTAAGACAAGATGCATCCCCCCCTGAAGGTCAAGACCTAAACGAATTTTGTCTTTTGGCAGAAGACTCGACCACCAGCCAGGAACTCCGACGGTTAGAGAAGGGACAAGATATACCACTGCTGCCAGAATTGCGAATAAGGCGATTATGCTACGCCAAGTTAAGCTCTTAGACACGCGCTACTCCCACATAAATTTAGTCATTAATCATTTGTCACTTGTCATTAGTCATTTGTTCAAATGACCAATGGCGAAAAGCTACTGTGCTTTTCCAGCCACGCCGGAGATAGAACCCCTCGATACCTTAACCCTGATCTTGGGCGCTATTTCCATGGTTACCACATCGTCAGTGAGACCGGTTACAAGACCGTGGAGTCCACCGGAACTGACAACCCGGTCTCCTTTTTTTATAGACGCAAGCAGTTGTTTATGCGCCTTGGCCTTTTTTTGCTGGGGTCTGATGAGCAGGAAATAGAAAATCGCAAACATGAGAATAAGTGGCAGAAATGCTCCAAAGCCACCCCCTTCTCCGCCTTCACCTTTGCCGAATCCTCCCATAGCATGTGCCAAAAAATTCATTACGAAACCTCCTGTTGGTTTGGTTAATTAAGTAGTTAACGGTTTTTTCTGTAAAATCTGTAAAATTCAGCGCGATATTTTGCAATACTCTCTTCTCGAATGGCAATTCGCAGGTCTGCCATCAGGCGAGAATAGTATGAGAGATTATGGATTGTATTCAATCGGTACGATAAAATCTCCCTCGCCATAAAAAGATGCCTCAGATAGGCCCTTGAGTAATTAGAGCAGGTATAGCAATCACAGTCTTCATCAACAGGCCTTCCGTCCTCCGCATATTTTGCGTTTTTAATGGTCATTTTGCCTGCAGAGGTGAACAGTGTGCCATTCCTGGCATTTCGGGTCGGCATTACACAGTCAAACATGTCAACCCCGAGAGTGACGGCTTCTACGAGATCCTCCGGGGCCCCGACGCCCATCAGGTAAACAGGTTTATCCTGGGGGAGAAAATTAATTGTTTCACCGATCACCCGCAGCCTGGTGGATCGATCTTCCCCCACTGAAAGCCCCCCGAGTGCATAGCCGTCAAATCCCATTTCAACTAATTCCCGGGCGCTGATCTCCCTCAAGTCTGAGTACATGCCACCCTGTACGATGCCAAAAAGGGCCTGATCCATCCGGTTTTTGCGATCCAGTGACCTGCGGGCCCATGAAGTCGTGAGTTTAACAGACCTCTCTACATATGCATAATCAGCAGAGTACGGCGCACATTCGTCAAAGGCCATAATGATATCCGCACCCAATGTCTCTTGAATATCTATAGCCTCTTCAGGCCCGATGAAATGCTTTGATCCGTCTATATGAGACTGAAATATTACTCCTTTGTCGGTTATGGTCCTTAGTGGTGTAAGGCTGTAGACCTGAAAGCCCCCGCTATCAGTCAGGATGGGTCCAGGCCAGTTCATAAATCGGTGCAGGCCGCCTAATCGACCGATTGTGTGATGACCCGGTCTGAGGTATAGGTGATAGGTGTTTGCCAAGATGATTCTGGCGCCAGCTTCATCTAAGTCCTCAGGCGATACGGCCTTAACTGACCCTTTGGTCCCTACCGGCATAAAAACCGGTGTTTCAAAATCTCCGTGTGGGGTTTTGATTTCCCCTGTTCTGGCCCTGCATTCCTTAGATCTGTGTGTTATCCTGAATTCCAAATTTTCTCATTGCTTTTCTTTGCGAGCTTCGCCGTTCCTGCTGCGCCTTTGCGTGAGACCTTTACAGTATCAACATCGCATCCCCGTAGCTGTAAAATCTGTATCTTTTTTCAACGGCCCGTTCATAAGCCCTTTTTATCAAATCAAGGCCGGCAAAGGCGGACACTAAGAAGAGCAAGGAGCTTTTTGGCAAATGAAAATTGGTTATAAGCACGTCTACGACATTAAAAACGAACCCTGGAGTGATCAGGAGATCGGTCTTTCCTGTTCCAGGAAGGAGAGACCCATCTGACGCCGAGGCGCTTTCCAAGGTCCTCACCACCGTTGTGCCTACAGCAACAACTCTCCCCCCATTTTTCTTGGTTTCATTTATCTGAGCTGCCGTCTCGGGCTCAATTAAATAATATTCGTGGCCCAACCTGTGCTGCCTGATATCTTTTGTCTTGACGGGACGGAAGGTGCCATGGCCCACATGAAGGGTCAACGAAACGGTAGAAACCCCTCTTGTTCTCAGCCTTTTGAGGAGATCTGTCGTAAAATGAAGCCCTGCAGTGGGCGCTGCGACAGCGCCCGCCCTTTCAGAATAGACTGTCTGGTATCGCTCCTTGTCCAGATCTGAAAGGGCCGTATTTTCCCCTCGTTTGATATAGGGTGGAAGGGGTAGATGCCCTTTTTCAACAAGAAGGGCGTCTATCCCACGATCTCCCGTAAAGGATATCTTCACAAGACCGTCGTCAATGAGAGCTTTTACCTCTCCCGATACACCTGAGTCAAAAAATAAGAGGCTCCCGCGCTTTGGCCGCCTGGATGATCTTAGCAGGCATAACCGCGCCGCAGATCCCTCTTTTTTTAGAGCTCCATTTTTTCTTGAAACCCTGTCGTTCCTTGAATCAGGATGCTCCAAGACTAATATTTCCACACGACCTCCGCTCTCTTTATGGCCAAAAATGCGAGCAGGGACAACCTTAGTGTTGTTCACCACCAAGAGATCACCAGGCTGGAGCAGGGAGGGCAGATCAAAAAACTGATTATCTGAAAAAGAGGCGCTTGAACGCTCTACCACAAGGAGCTTGGAATGATCCCGCTTTGGAGCCGGAACCTGCGCTATGAGATCCTGGGGCAGGTCGTAGTTATA
>JAOZQV010000425.1 GCA_029932035.1 Deltaproteobacteria bacterium
GCTACCGCACCCTGTTGCTGGAGCAATCCGACTTTTCCAAGGGTACCTCAAGCCGATCCACAAAACTAGTCCATGGCGGGGTCCGTTACCTTGCCCAGGGCGATATTTCCCTGGTTCTTGAGGCGCTGCACGAACGTGGCCTCATGCGCCACAATGCACCTCACTTGGTCAAAAACCAGTCTTTTATCATCCCCAACTACGATTGGTGGGATGGTCCTTTTTATACAGTGGGCATGAAGGTGTACGACATGATGGCTGGCAAACTCGGCCTTGGCCCATCCCAGTCTCTTTCCCGGGAAGAGGTCCTGCGCGCCATCCCCAACCTCAAAACCGAGGGACTGCGCGGCGGTGTCATCTACTACGACGGCCAGTTCGATGACTCCCGTCTGGCCATCAATATCGCCCAAACCTGTGCCGAGCATGGCGGAGTAGTTCTCAACTATATGCGCGTAACCGGGCTGGCAAAAACCGGGGCGGGTATTATCTGTGGAGTTACGGCTGAGGACCTGGAAAATGAGGATTCCTATACACTGCAGGCAAAGAGTGTGGTCAATGCCACCGGTGTCTTTGTCGACGAGATTATCCGGATGGATGAACCTGATGCCCCGCCGCTTGTCCGGCCGAGTCAAGGTGTACACATCATGCTGGACAAGGAATTCTTGAAAGGCGATTCAGCCATCATGATTCCCAAGACATCGGACGGCAGAGTCCTCTTTGCCGTGCCCTGGCACGAGCGGGTTGTGGTCGGCACCACGGATACCCCGCTTAACGAGACTTCACTGGAACCAAGGGCACTGGAGGGAGAAATCGAGTTTATCCTGTCAACGGCAAAAAAATATCTGACCCGCGAACCGCAACGAAAAGATATCCTCTCCATTTTTGCCGGTCTGCGCCCCCTTGCCGCCCCCAAAGAGGACAGTGAAGTTACCAGTACCAAGGAGATTTCCCGCAGCCACCATCTGCGTGTATCACTTTCAGGACTCGTCACCATCACAGGCGGCAAATGGACTACCTATCGCAGGATGGCCCAGGATACCGTAGACAAGGCTGAAATGGTCGGAGGACTTACCGGCAGAAAATGCCGCACTGAAGACATGCCGATCCATGGTTGGCTCTCCAGTGTAGATTACAACGATCCTCTCTATTACTACGGATCAGATGCAGATTACATGCGTGATCTTGTCTCCGATCACCCGGAACTGGGAAAAAGACTGCACGAGCGACTTCCCTACACCCCAATTGAAGTAATATGGTCGGCACGCTATGAAATGGCCCGCACTGTAGAAGATATCCTGGCAAGACGGCAGAGGGCCCTGTTCCTTGATGCCAGGGCTGCAATAGAAATAGCTCCTGAGGTTGCCCATATCCTGGCTAATGAACTGGAACAGGATGAAAGCTGGCAAAAAAGCCAGGTAGAACAGTTCACTGAGCTAGCTCGGGGCTATTATCTGGAAAGCTGATAAAATTGACCCGGATGTATTTTTCAATGGTGCTGTCTGAAACAGAGATAAAAGGTCTCCTGGTGGCTCTTGGCTAGCCCTTTTTGTCTATTTTTTCTTTGACTTCATCGGAAAAGATAATTAATATTATTTACCGAATCCCAAAATCCTGTGCAGGCTGTGAACATCAGCTCTGGACAATATTGTAACGTAATTTAAAAAGGAGACATCATGAGTGAACGGAACGGAGCAGCTACATTTATGGGAAATCCCCTGACCCTGGTGGGAGATGAAGTCAAGGTGGGAGACAAGGCCCCTGATTTTACCCTCCTTAAGAACGATCTGTCACCGGCCTCCATGGCCGATTTTGCGGGCAAGGTCCTGATTCTGACCTTGGTGCCTTCCCTGGACACCCCGGTTTGCGACACCGAGACCCGGCGTTTCAACAATGAGGCGGCGGCCCTGGGAGAGGATGTTGCAATCCTTGCCGTCAGTATGGATCTACCCTTTGCCCAGGGACGCTGGTGCGGGGCTGCAGGTGTGGAAGCAGTTGAGACTCTGTCTGATCACCGGGATGCATCCATGGGCGAGGCCTATGGGGCCCTGATCAAGGAGTTACGCCTCCTCAGCCGTGTTGTCCTTGTCGTTGACCGGGAAGGAATCGTCACCTATGTGCAGTATGTAAAAGAGATCAGCGAAGAGCCTGATTACGACGCTGCCTTTGCAGCAGCAAAGTCTACCGTGGGATGATCCTTTGCCCCGTGGCCTTGGCACCCCCTCCTCTCTCGGTTCCTCAGGAAGGAGGGGGCTATGGCTTCGCCGAAATGGTCGACATCCTTCTTTCTTAGCTTGTGAACTCCCCTTGATAAACAACCCTGGTGGTTTTTTCATCAAAGATGTGCAGTTGCTTAAGGTTAAAGGCAATCTCGATTTCATCCCCACTGTTTACAATCCTGCGGCCCTCACATTTTGCGACAAAGGTAATGCCTTCAATCTCCACATAAAGATGGTTTTCATTGCCCAGTGGTTCCACGACCTTAACCAACCCTGGGAAAATCCACTCAGGTGGAATTGAACTATTCTTTTCAGCAATTGTAATTTCTTCGGTTCTCAGCCCCATGAGTACATCCTGACCGTCCTCAATTACGGCATTCGGACGTATGGGAACCGGAAGAGTAAGGCCGCCGTCAAACTCCAGGAAATCGGCCTGGTTTTCTTTTTTAATCCTGCTCTGAACAAGGTTCATTGGGGGCGTTCCTATAAAGCCCGCAACAAAACTGTTAACCGGTTTCAAAAACAGTTCCAGAGGGGTTCCAACCTGTTCAATAAAGCCATCTCTTAGCACAACTATCCTGTCAGCCAGCGTCATCGCTTCTACTTGATCATGGGTAACGTACACCATTGTCGATTGAACACGTTGGTGAAGCATCTTTATCTCCGCCCGCATCTGGATACGCAATTTTGCATCAAGATTTGACAACGGCTCATCAAAGAGAAATATGGCAGGCTTCCTCACCATGGCCCTTCCCATGGCTACACGCTGGCGTTGGCCGCCTGAGAGCTCATGGGGCCTTCTCCGGATCAAATCCTCAAGGCCAAGTGTTTCTGCAACTTCCTGAACCCTTTGCTCAATTTCTTCTTTTGGGGTTTTACTCTGCTGAAGGCCAAAGGCCATGTTATTATATACGTCCATGTGGGGATAGT
>JAOZQV010000079.1 GCA_029932035.1 Deltaproteobacteria bacterium
GCGCAAGCTCCGCACATCCGAGGATAGTCGTGAGCAGGTTGTTGAAATCGTGGGCTACCCCGCCCGCTAAGACACCGATGGACTGCATCTTCGCCGCATGATGAAGCTGGGCTTCGAGCTGCAGGCGCTCCGTGATATCGCGTTTGACGGCCACGTAATTGGTGATTTTGCCCGCCGCGTCGCGCACCGGGGAAATTGTGGCCTCCTCGGTGTAGAGCGTTCCATCCTTGCGCTTGTTGACCATGCGCCCTTTCCACGTCTTGCCCGAGGCGATGGTCCCCCACAGGGCCTCGTAAAAGGCCAGGTCCTGTTTGCCGCTTTTCAGTATGCGCGGGTTTTCCCCGATAACTTCTTCTGCGGCATACCCGGTCATACGCTCAAAGGCGGGATTGGCATGCTGGATGGCGCCGTCGGCGTCAGTCAAAAAAACCGCTTCGCCCACCTCCGCGAGGGCCCTTATCAGACGCTCGTTTTCCCTGACCAGGGATTTAAACTGAATTACAAGCGGTTCTTTGGCCCCGATCACCAGGTCCACTTCGCCCCGGCGAAGGGAGTCCAGGGTGGCATCCGCCCGTTGGAGGCGCTTCTCCAGTTCCGCGTAGGAAAGCTTTTGATCGCTCATGGCCGCCCCCCTTCCCGGGTGAACCCCAGGGCGGCCAGCACCTCGTCCTCATCGCTCAAAGAACCCACGATGACCCGTTCGGGGGGCGGCGCGTCCACCATCAGGGTGGGAACCACCGTGACCTGGTGACGCAGGGCCGCCTGGTAGTCCTCCAGCACATCCACAATGGTGATGTCGTAGCGGTCCCTGAGGTATTGGTCGCACAAACGGAAGAGGGTCGCCCTGGCCTTCAGGGAATTGGGTTCATCGCCGGCCACAAAGAGACGCAGGCGGAAAAAATCATCTTCGGCATGGGTTGAGTCCGATCTGGTTATTTTCTCATTCATGACCCCTTCCCCCTCGTGCCGTTCTCCGGTTCTCCGGGGACTTCCGTACCCGGCGTTGCAGGCGAGGACTCCGGATTTGCACCGCGCATCTCCGCTTGAAAGCGTCTTCTGTTCGCTGTCTGGCGTTGGATGATCTTCAACCCCTCCAATTCCACCTCTTTGGCTTTCACCTCCACGGCCAGGCGTTCGGCCTCGGCCGCGTCCCTGGCCTCCTGCAGCCTGCGGGCCGCGCCGGTCAGCACCTTGCCTTCGCCCACGTAGGGTTCCAGGATCCGGATGCCTGTGTCGGTGATCACGAATTCCTGCTTCTGGTTGGAATGGGCTGAGCCGCGGGATTTGAGCGCCTGGATCACACGGTTTGTTTCGCCCGCGCCTTCCACGTAGGAAAGGAAGATCACCGTATCGATAATGGAAGAGATGTCGGCGCCCGAAATCTCCATGTGGCTCGTTGCCCCGGAAATCTGGTTGACCAACAGAGTCGTGATGCCCTGTTCCTTGCAGTGGTTGATGAGTCGCACCAGAAAATCGAACGCGGCCTGTTTGCCACCCATACGTTCGCATGCCGAAATAGCGTCCACCACCACATGCTGCGGCCCGAAGGCGTCGATCCGGGTCATCACCCGGATGAGGTGCTCCTCGGGCCCCATGGCTTCGGGCATGACGGCCATAAACATCAGATGGCCCGATTCCACGTGCGGGTCGAGGAACAACCCCGCGCCGAGCATGTTACCGATCACCGCCGCCTCGGACTCCTCGTAACTCAGATAAAGGACCTTTTCGCCGCGGCTGCAGGCGGAATTGGTCAAGGTGCTGGCCAGCATTGTCTTGCCCGTTCCGGGCAGCCCTGCGAACAAATTGCACGAAGCCCGGCGACACCCGCCGTCCAGGATGTCGTCCAGTCGATCGAGGCCGGTGGGCATTTTTTCGCCCAATGCCTTGTGGCGCAGTCCTACCGTGGAGATGGGCGCGATGTGCAGACCCCCGCCGGTGATCACATAGGGATATTCATTGCTGCCGAACCCTGAGCCGCGGTATTTGACCACCCGCAACCTTCGTTTGCTCAACTGGTTTTCGACCCGGGCATCCAGGCGAAGGACACAATCACCCATGGAATCGAAGAAATCCTCGAAAGACGGGACGCTGCCCGAAACCGGGGGCCGGATGGTCATGATGGCGGTCAGGCCTTCGGAAAGGAGCCAATCGTTTAGAAGGTGCAACTCGTTGCGCACCTGCCGGGGGGTCTCGTAGAGACGCAAGACAACTTCGAGGGCGTCGATGACAACCCGTTTGGCCCCCATTTCCCGGCTCATTCCCGAAACGCCGGCCAAGAGTCCCTTAAGGCTGAAATCCCCGCTGATCAAGGTGTCCGGCCTGATCCGTCCGTCCACCAGGCCTATTCGCCGGTCCTGCTCGAGGGCGGCCAGATCCCAGCCAAGGGTGGCGGCGTTCTGACGCAGATGATCGAGCGGCTCCTCGAATCCCACAAAGATGCCCGGCTCTCCGGCCAACGCGCCCCGGTAGAGGAATTCCAGCCCCAGCAGGGTCTTGCCCGATCCTGGACTGCCGCCCACAACGGTGGTGCGGCCCCTGGGCAGGCCGCCGCCCAGGATCTCGTCCAGCCCCTCAATATGGGTAGACGCCTTTTCAAGCGATGGGACGCCCGAAATCACCTTGTTGGAAATATCCTTTTTTTGATCCCTCATCTGTTCCCTCCTCTTTTTGGCGCTTCATGGTTCCTTCGCACCACATTGAGCCCGGGCTTGAAAATCCCGCGCTGGCGCGATTCAGATTACCCAAGGGGGTTCGGGCTTTTTCAATCGTCAAACCAAAGAAGAATAACCAGGCCCGGCCCGAATGCCTTTACTGGTCAGAATTTAAAGCTACATCACTATTCCCGGAAAGTCCAAGCTATTTTGCCGCACCCTGCTCAAGCACACGGGAAGCCTCTTTATCGAGTTCATTGGCCTCGAACTTTGAAGTCGGCAAAATCACCGCGTCACCAACACAAAAAAAACCATAAACCATTCTTGACAAAATTTTGCGAATGCTTATATTTTTTTCCGTAAACCAACATAACATCATAATATCAAGTAGTTATATGATTTTTAACTGTTTGTATATCGTCTTTTTCGCAGAAAATCAACACGTAAAAAAACTTTTTTTAGGGACTTTTTTATTTTTTGAAAGGAGGATTTGAGAAATGAAGATCAGGCCTCTAGATGACAGGATCCTTGTTCTGAGGATCGACGAGGAAGAGAAAACCGCGGGTGGAATCATCATCCCGGATACGGCCAAGGAAAAGCCCCAGGAGGGCAGGATTGTGGCTGTGGGACCTGGAAAGACGGACGATGACGGGAAGCGGATCCCTCTTGAGGTGAAAAAGGATGACCGCGTGTTGTTCGGCAAGTATTCGGGGACGGATATCAAGATTGACGGGGTGGAACATCTCATCATGCGAGAGGATGATATCCTCGGGATCATCGAGAAATAGTCGAGGGAGGTATTGAGCGATGGCGAAAAAAGAGATTAAATACAGCGCCCAGGCGCGGGGAAAGATGATGAAGGGTGTGGATACTCTGGCCAACGCCGTCAAGGTCACCCTTGGCCCCAAAGGCCGTAACGTGCTTCTTGAAAAATCATGGGGCTCCCCAAACATCACCAAGGACGGTGTGACCGTGGCCAAGGAGATCGAACTGGAGGACAAGTTTGAGAACATGGGCGCCCAGATGGTCAAGGAGGTGGCCTCCAAGACATCGGATGTTGCAGGAGATGGCACTACGACGGCAACGATTCTTGCCCAGGCCATCTACCGGGAAGGATCTAAACTGGTTGCGGCCGGTTCCAATCCCATGTCCATTAAGCGCGGTATTGAGCTGTCTGTGGACACCGTGGTGGAAGAGCTAAAGCGGATCTCAAAACCCACCCGGGACAAAACTGAAATAGCGCAGGTGGGAACGGTCTCTGCCAATAATGACCGGACCATAGGGGAGATTATTGCCGAGGCCATGGAGAAAGTGGGCAAAGAGGGCGTCATCACGGTTGAAGAAGCCAAGAGTATGGAGACCACCCTGGAGATCGTGGAGGGCATGCAGTTTGACCGTGGTTATCTGAGTCCCTATTTTGTCACGGATCCGGAGAAGATGGAAGCCCACCTTGAAGACCCCTATATCCTGCTTCATGAAAAAAAGATCAGCAATATGAAAGATCTCGTCCCTATTCTGGAGCAGATCGCCAAATCGGGAAAACCCCTCGTGCTTATCGCCGAGGATGTGGAAGGGGAGGCCCTTGCCACTCTGGTCGTCAACAAGATCCGGGGAACGCTCAAGTGTGCGGCTGTAAAAGCCCCCGGCTTTGGTGATCGTCGCAAGGCCATGTTAGAGGATATTGCCGTGCTGACCGGCGGCCGGGTCGTCAGCGAGGATCTCGGGATCAAGCTTGAAAATATTGCAGTAGACGATTTGGGCGCCGCCAAGAGGATTACCATTGACAAAGACAACACCACCCTTGTGGACGGTGGCGGGTCCAGGAACGACCTGGAAGGCCGTGTTAAGCAGATCAGGGTCCAGATTGAAGAGACGACCAGCGACTATGACCGCGAAAAACTTCAGGAGCGTCTGGCAAAACTGATTGGTGGGGTTGCTGTCATCAATGTAGGGGCAGCGACCGAGGCCGAGATGAAGGAGAAAAAGGCAAGGGTTGAAGATGCCCTCAATGCCACCCGGGCCGCTGTTGAAGAGGGGATCGTTGCCGGGGGCGGCGTTGCCCTGGCCCGGGCCGCAAAGGCGCTCGAAAAGGTTGAACTGAAAGACGAAGAGCAGTTGGGCGTCAATCTCATCAGGAGGGCCATTGAGGAGCCGGTCAGGCAGATTGCCAATAACGCCGGTTTTGAAGGGTCTGTCGTGGTCCAGAAGGTCATGGACGGAGAAGGAGATTTCGGATTCAACGCAGAAACCGGGGAGTATGAAGACCTGGTCAAAGCCGGGATTATTGATCCGACAAAGGTGACCCGGTTTGCCCTTCAGAACGCCGCTTCCGTCTCAGGGCTCCTCATGACCACAGAGGCCATGGTAGCTGAAAAGCCGGAAGAGAAAAAACCGTCTGCCGCTCCGAACATGCCGCCGGGGGATATGTATTAAGGGGGAACGGCAGGCTCGCCCGGGCAGAGGGAGCCCCCCCTGCCCGGGCTCAATATCCAAAATGGATGAAAAGAGAGACCAGGAAGGAATAAAGACCGAAATCGAACGGGGGCATTTTGTGAGAGCCGCTCTCTTGGCAGAACAAATGGGTTCTCCCGAGGAGGGGGTAAGGCAGCTCCGATTTAAGGCGCTCGGGCAGATCTCTGTCGTTTATAGAAACGCCCTGGGGGCAAAACGTCTCGCCCTTCAATACGGGTTTTCCAGGGAGGAAGTGAGGAAAGCCTTCCAAGACTTTGCCGATGAAATGAAGAAAGAGGGAAAAACTAAAGCTCTTGAGCCTTGCTACGATTACCGTACAGGCAAACATCTCTCGTTCGAAGAATGGAGGGATCACTATCTCAAAATCTGGGACCGGCTCCCAGTGTAGTTCTGTACGTCTACATACCAGGCTTACCTGAAAATCAGAGTTCCAGCCCGAACTCCCCCCGACTTGATAAATACGAAATCCCTCTTATCGGAGGATCTGTAAATCGCTGTTGAACGAAAAGGGGCTATCATGAATCAGAAACGCGATTATTACGACATCCTGGGTATCAGCAGAAACGCTTCTGATGATGAGATAAAGAAGGGTTATCGCTGTCTGGCCCTCAAATACCATCCGGACCGAAACCCGGGGGACAAGGAGGCAGAGGAGCGTTTCAAAGAGGCGGCCGAGGCCTATGAGGTGCTGCGTGATCCAGAAAAACGCCAAATATACGACCATTACGGTCACGCAGGGCTGCAAGGAACCGGATTCCAGGGATTCAGCGGATTTGACGATATCTTCTCGTCTTTCGGGGATATCTTTGAAGGCTTTTTCGGTTTTGGCAGTGGGTTAGGCTCTCGTGGCCGGGCAAGGGAGGGGGCCGATCTTCAATATGATTTGAAGATCAGTTTTATTGACGCGGCCTTTGGTGTGGAAAAGGAGATTGAGGTTCCAAGGGGCGAGGTCTGTAAAAGGTGTAACGGTTCGGGAGTGGAAACAGGTTTTCAAAAGGAACCATGCCGGGCCTGCGAAGGAACGGGCCAAGTCGTCAGATCTCAGGGGTTTATCCGTTTAGCCACCACGTGTCCAAGTTGCGGGGGCTCGGGTGAGCACATTACCCATCCCTGTAAAGAATGCAGGGGTTCAGGACACGTTCAGATTAGAAAAAAGATCAATGTGAAAATTCCCCCGGGTGTGAACAGCGGCATGAGCCTGAGGCTAAGGGGAGAAGGAGAACCGAGTTCTAACGGAGGACCTCCCGGAGACCTTTATGTTCAGATCTATGCAGAAGATCATCCCTTCTTTGAAAGACAAGAGGATGAGGTCATATGCCATATACCTGTTTCCTTTGTGGATGCCGCGTTGGGAACCACGATAGAAGTTCCGACGCTTGAAGGATCTGAAAAGATGCTGATCCCCAAAGGGACCCAACCCGGGGATGTCTTGAGATTAAGGGGGAAAGGGATCCCAAGGTTGCGAGGCCAGGGAAGGGGAGACCAGGTCATCTTTGTGGATGTCCGAATACCCACCGCTCTGAGCAAAGAGCAGGAAGAGGCGCTCCGTGAGTTTGCCAGGCTGGGAATGGAAGAAAGAAACGAGGAGTCTCACCCATGGGGATTCTTCACAAAAAGGAAGCATGAGAATCATTACGCTGGGAATTCCACGAATTACATTGGGTATCGAGGTTGGCAACAACGTCTTGACTCAAACAACTTCCAGGCCGGTTGTTAGGATTTCTCTGACAAGCGGATTAGAAACATCGAAATCGGATTCTCTAAACGCGTGGGGTTCAATTCTGGTATCAAATCTTCTTCTGAGTTTCATCAACTGAACCTGCATATCAAAAGTATCAGAGAGGTTTTCAAAAATAATGGCCAAATCTATGTCGCTGTCTGCTCCAATAACGCCCTTAGCACATGATCCAAACAGATAAACCTTTTTAATGTCGGGATGTTGCTCCCTGATAAAAGTGACATATTTCCTGGCTACGTCAGAAGTTTTCCATTTATCCATCGTCTAAACTCCCTGATATGATTAACCCATTTTTCAGTAAATTCTCTTGTGCACTTCCTATGAAACTCCATCTTATAATCGTCGTACCTTGCCACGATGTTGAAGGCAGATATTGTATCCAAAATGTCTTTTTGCTTGTCACCCAACGACAAACCGCTCTTTTCAGCTAAACGCACCAGATCATGGATAAACGGTGGCGCTTTAGAAGCGGTTTGAACGTACCAGGCCTTCAATAATTTTTCGATGACCAGATGACCGATAAAGAGCGACCATGTGAAATCACCCTTTTCCACCAAGTGTAGCATTGCCTGAAAATCGTTATTGGAGCTATCAATCCAATATTTTTTCAATTCTTCATTATTCAAGGACATCTTTCAAAGACTCTTCTCCCCCTGCATCTTCAAGCACATCCTTCTATCTTTCCTGGGGCATCTTTAATTTCATCATAGCCGAACTCTATATAATACATAGAGCGAGCGGTTCAGTTCAACCCGGAACCTTGAATCCCACTTGTGGGCGGGACTCAACCCAGGTAATAGACATTGATATTATCAAATTTGACCTTTTCATTCTCCAAAGTCAAGTCTTTTCAGTCGGGCGCACATTCGCGCTAAATTCCAATCTCCAGTACCCAATCACTCCGGCATCAAGTTCCACGCACGGATGACTGGCGCCATGGGGCGAACTTCAGAAGCAGCAACATCCCGGGGATGGCAATCAAGGTGCAGGCGATAAAAAAGCCTTCCCAGCCTAAGTACTTGGCAAAAAAGCCGGTTGGGGCTGATGCCAATACGCGAGGCACACCCATGAGACTGCTGAGGAGGGCATACTGCGTGGCGGTAAATCTCTTGTTTGTAATGCTGGCCATAAATGCGACAAAGGCGGCAGTCCCCATCCCGGCGCTCATGTTTTCAAAACCGATCACCCCTGAGAGGAGGGGCACGCTGTGTCCGACCCGCGCGAGGAGGGCAAAACACGCTGTGGATATGGCCTGAAGAAAGCCGAAGATCCACAGGGAGCGATTGATCCCGAGCCGTATCATCATTATCCCGCCGATCAGACTCCCTGCAATGGTTGCCCAGAAACCGAAGAGCTTGACGACCGCGCCGATTTCGGTCTTTGAAAACCCTATATCAAGATAAAAGGGAATGGTCATAGCGCTGGCCATGGTATCGCCTATCTTATAAAAAAGGATGAATGCGAGGATCCAGATGGCTCCCTCCCTGCTGAAGTATTCTATGAGAGGATCAAACACGGCCTCTCTGAGGGATTTAGGAGTCCCTGCTGCAGTTTCAGGCTCCCGCGCCAATAATGTGGTTATAACACCGGGCAGCATACACCCCGCCATTATAAGGTAAACAATGGTGAAAGAGAGATGATCTGCCATGATCAGCCCTCCCCCTGAGGCTAAGAGCATCCCCACCCTGTACCCGTTCACATATAGGGACGAGCCGAGACCCAACTCCTCATCGGATAGGTCTTCTCTCCTGTACGCGTCCACCACGATATCCTGGGAGGCGGAGAAAAACGTCACCACAAAAGCCGCAAAAGCGACCATCCATGGATTGCTCTCAGGGTCGGTAAGGCCTAAGCCCGCAATTGCCATAATCAGGGCTATCTGTATAATTAGAAGCCATCCCCTTCTCCGGCCCAAGAAAGGGAGCGTATATCTGTCTAAGAACGGGGCCCAGAGAAACTTTGCTGTGTATGGAAGACCCACCAAGGCCATCATCCCTATCACGGCAAGATCTACCCCCGCCTCCTTCATCCACGCCTGCAACACGGTTATGGTCAGCAGGAGGGGCAGCCCGCAGGCAAAACCCATTGCAAGGGCCACCAACATCCGACCGCTAAATATTATCTCTAATATGGATTTCAGGCCGTTAGAGGGCATTTGGAATTGAATATTGATGATTGAATATTGATTATTGCAACCTGCCACTTGAGAAACGGTTAGGAATCTTTAGAGCAATGCGAAGAGTGTTAACGAGAAACGTTGATTCAGGTAAGTAATGGGGCCGAGGCACTTGTAGATAATCTGGAAGATCGAAGGAAAAATATTCAATATTCACTATTCAATATTCAATTATCCCTTCAGTATCTCTATTGTCTCAGCGATCTCCTCGAGAGTCACGCCCTCCCTGAGGACCTCCATCCGTTGCATAACCTTGGCAAAGCGGACACCTTCTGCTGCACTGATCCATTCTAACTGAAGCCGCTCCGGGCGAATCCCCAACTTGGACATTTTCTTGTGTATCTTCTTTATCCGTTTTTCTGTCCAGTGGTTTGCGTCAATATAGTGGCAGTCACCAATATGGCAGCCGCTTACCAAAATAACGGGAGCCCCTTTTAGAAATCCATCCCATATGAATTTTTCATCCACCCTTCCCGAGCACATGGTGCGGATAAGACGCACATTAGGGGGGTACTGGAGTCTGGATACACCTGCGTAGTCAGCGCCCGCATATGAGCACCAGTTACACGCAAAGGCCAGGATCTTTTCCTTGGGCGTTTGTTCAAGAAGCGCATGGACCTGATTCAGGATCTGCTCATCAGTAAAGTGGTTCATGATAATAGCGCCGAACGGGCACTCGGCAGCGCAGGTCCCACACCCGGCACAGGCCGCAGTATTGACCACGGCGGGTGTCTTTCTCTTGACATCTACTTTAATGGCGTTGTAGGGGCAGACCTCTGCGCATTTTCCGCATGACTTGCAATGTTCCTCCACCACCATCGAAGTAATCGGTTCGGTGGTAATTTCTCCCCTGTGCATTAGACGGATCGCGCGCGCTGCCGCGGCAGAGGCCTGGGTAACGCTCTCCTTAATATCCTTTGGCCCTTCCGCACAACCGGCGTAGAAGACCCCCCGGGTTGCTGCGTCCACCGGGAGTAGCTTGGGGTGGGCCTCCAAAAAGAATCCGTCCGGGGTAAGCTGGAGCCCTAACATCTCCTGGAGCCGTTGCGTACTTGAAGCGGGTTTTATCCCCAAGGCCAATACAAGCATATCCAACTGGTGAGTTTCGAGTTTGCCCGTGGCAGTGTTCTCTATTGATACCTTCAATCCTTTATCAGGATCTTCTTCAACCGTGCCCGGAAGAGCCCTCAGGTAATGCACCCCTGACCTCCGACTCCGCATATAGAGATCCTCAAATCCCTTTCCAAAGGCCCTTATATCAATATAAAAAACCTTGATATCAATGTCCGGGTAGTGCTCTTTAAGCATGAGGGTGCTCTTTATGGTGTTCATACAGCAGACATTAGAGCAATAGGTCCCACCTTTTTTGGCCGATCGTGAGCCTACGCACTGCACAAATCCTACAGATCTCGGGCGTTGCAGGTCTGTGGGACGCAGGACTTCGCCCTCGGTGGGCCCACCCGCATTGATAAGACGTTCAAATTCAAGGCTGGTAAGGACGTTTTCGAATCTTGCATAGGCGTACTCGTCAAGCTCAGTGGGATCATATACTTCGAGACCGGTGGCGACCACAATCGAACCCACATCCTCCACGATCTCCTTGTCAGACATGTGAAAGTCAATGCAGTCCTTATCGCAGGCCTCTATGCACTTGGCGCAGACAACAGGGTTGTGGCCGAGGCACTCGTTCACATTGATGACATAAGAGGAGGGAACGGCCTGTGGAAATGGTGTAAAAATAGCCCGTCGGGATGAGAGGCCCAAATTGAACTCATCAGGCCGGACAACAGGACAGACCGTGGCACAGTCCCCGCAGGCAGTACATTCCTTTTCATCTACGTAGCGGGCCCTTTTCAGGATGTTGACATGGAAATTACCCACATAGCCCTTGACGTCTACCACTTCGCTGAGGGTATGAAGTGTGATCTTAGGATGTCGACCGACATCCGTCATCTTCGGCCCGAGTATTCAGATGGAGCAGTCCATGGTGGGAAAGGTCTTATCCAACTGGGCCATAACCCCGCCGATTGCAGGTCTTTTCTCCACGAGAACCACATCATATCCATTGTCCGCAAGGTCGAGGGCCGCCTGAATTCCCGCCACACCACCTCCAATGACCAAGGTCCGTTTGATGAGGGGGAGGGTATCTTCCTGAAGTGGCTGGAGCAGGCGAATGCGCGATACGGCCATCTTGACCAGGTCTTCGGCCTTATGGGTGGCGGCATCGGGCTCATTCATGTGGACCCAGCTACACTGTTCACGAAGGTTGGCCATCTCTAAGAGGTAGGGATTAATTCCGGCCGACTGAAGCATCTTCCTGAAGGTGGGTTCGTGCAGCCTTGGCGAACATGACGCCACGACTACCCGGTCCAGGCCATGTTCAAGAATATCATCTTTAATCTGTTGCTGCCCGGGCTCGGAGCAGGCATAGCCGATATCCTTTGAAATGGTCACGTCGTCGAGAAGAGAGGCGGTCTCGGCCACCCTCGGGCAATCTACAGTCTGCGCAATGTTCAAACCACAATGACAGACATAGACCCCTATACGGATCTTCTCATCTACATTTTCGGTCTCTTTGATGAGTACGTTGGCTTCCATTTGTTCCTCGGGGTATTTAGGTCTCTCGCAAAGACGCAAAGCTCGCAAAGAGACACTGAAAAAACTTTTTGTACTTTTTGCACAAGATTTTACGGGTACTGTTCACCTACTTATTTATAGAGTTCCTTGGGCTAATTCGTATCGGAGTCTTTGAGAAAGCCAGTCTTTTTTAAAAAAGTCACGAAGTTCCTTCACTTTAGGCACTTCAAACTTTAGGCACT
>JAOZQV010000080.1:0-6784 GCA_029932035.1 Deltaproteobacteria bacterium
GCAGGAGCCTTTCTATTCCTCTACCTTTATTTAGACCCGAATCCCAGCCCTATTTCCGCGCCTCTCCTCTTGACACTCTGCGCCTATCTTGGCGCTATTTCAGGTTTCCTGGTCTACAACTTCAATCCAGCCTCCATCTTTATGGGTGATGCCGGAAGTCTTTTCGTCGGCTTTGTCTTAGCCTGTTTGACCATAACAGGGGCCCCTTCACAGGCGAGCGGTCAGGGCTTTCTCCACCTTGTTTCCGTGATTGCAATCCCCGTTCTCATCCTCTTCATTCCCATCTTGGATACAGGTTTTGTCAGCGTGATGCGCAAGCTGTTTCGGCGGCCCATCTCTCAGGGCGGGCGAGATCACTCTTCCCACCGTTTGGTTGCTATCGGTTTGTCCGAAAGGAAAGCGGTCTTAGTGTTATACCTCTTCTCCGCGGTATCAGGCCTCATGGCCCTCGCCTTCAACCGGTTGTCCGTTGGAGCCAGCTTAGTGCTTATTGTCATCTATCTCCTCTTTATAGTCTTTTTCTGGATCTATCTTGCGAGGGTCAAGGTCTATTCGGAGAGTTCGATTATGTCGGGCGAAGTTTCAGGACGGATTACTCCTATCCTGATTGAGATCACTTTTAGAAGAAGGCTTTTTGAGGTCCTCTTAGATCTCGTTTTGATCACAATAGCCTACTATACGGCCTACCTCTTACGTTTCGAGGGTTTTCTTGGGCCTAATTTCGCGTTTTTCCTGAATTCCCTGCCGATCGTTATTGCATGCCAGATTCTCTTCTTCTATATATTCGGCGTCTACCGGGGTGTCTGGGAAAATACGAGTATCAGAGATCTTATTTCCTACGGAAAGGCGATTACGGCCGGCACCATTGCGCCTATCCTTATCTTTCTTTTCTTATATCGTTTTTATAGTTTTTCCCGGGCCGTTTTTGTAATCTACTGGGGCCTCATGCTGATATTGGTATCCCTTTCAAGACTCTCCTTTCGCCTCTTGGAGGAAGGAATCAGGGGAACACCTGAGGGGAAGCGTGTCCTTGTTTACGGTGCAGGTCTCGGGGGACAGATGGTCCTTAGGGAGATTGAGACAAACAGGGATCTTGATATGGCCATAGTCGGTTTTATGGACGACAACTCAAGAATCCAACGAAGCAAGATCCGTGGCTACCCGGTGTTCGGAGGGCTGAAAGACCTGGAAAGCATGGTTAGCGACCATGATATCAAAGAAATTATTATTTCCTTCAGGGAAAACAGCTCCGAAAAAAAGAGGGAAATAAAGCGGTTGTGCGAAGTGATGGGCGCGGAAGTGGATGTAAAGGAGATGAGGCTTACCATAAAGTAGTCACTTGTCTCTCTCTCGCCAATTCCCGTTTATCGGCCACCTCATCCGATTCATCGACGATTTCCCTTCCTAAGATCTCTTCTAAGATATCCTCTAAGGTGATAATACCGGACAACCCGCCATATTCGTCTATGACGGCAAAAAGATGCTGTCTCAATTCTAAGAACTCCGACAACACCTCATTTAACTTAGCTGTTTCGGCCACAAAATGCACCGGCTGCATTAGTTCTGCTAACCTCTTATCTTTATTCCCCCCCGAAAGTGCAATCAAGATCTCCCTTGTGTGGACGACACCCACCACATCCTCTATTCCCTGGTCATACACAGGTATCCGGCTGTGTTCCCATCCACCGGCCGCCGCAATCGCTTCTTGCAGTGTAAGATGCTCGCTATGCGAAAAAACGACGGTCCTGGGCGTCATTACATCCTTGGCCATTTTATCCTGGAGAGTCAAGATCCTTTCAATGGTCTGCTCCTGATAAGACACGATCCCTCCGGTCCGAAGACTTAAACGCGCCATGACCTGAATCTCATCAGCAGTTATGGCTTCTTCTCGTTTACCCCGGCTTATCAGATGCGTCACCAATCCGCTTAACCATATGGCAGGCGTCATGACCCATACAAGCCCTCTCAGGGGATAGGCTACCACAGCAACTAAGGACCTCCCGTAAACAACCCCTGCTGTTTTGGGAATAATTTCCGAAAACAGCAAGATGGCCAAGGTAAACAGGGCGGAGAAATACCCAAGCCATTGATTCCCGAAAACAGCGGCTGCAGCAGCCCCGGCAAAGGCAGCTCCGGCTGTATTGGCGATGGTATTGAGGGATAAAATAGCAGATATCGGTCGCTCAACATGGCGACGCAAATTTTTCAATATTCTGCCTCCGGGTTTTCCGGCCTGGACCATGGCCTCAATGTGTCTCAAGGGCACCGAATAGAGAACTGCCTCGAAGAGAGAACATACGGCCGAAATTGAAACGGCAAGGCTTACGGCAAGTATTAATTCTGTCATATATCATTTCACCTCAAAATAGGTTGTTGAAATCGTTTAGCCCCTCAGGTCTATTAATATTAAGGAATGACCTCAGGTCGGGATCAAATATCCTGACTTCATCTTCATCAACATACCGGACCGAAACTTCGTTAAAAAACCGGAATATTTGGTATGTCTTTGAATTGATCAGACTTTCGATCTTGCTCTGGCATCCCGTCCTATACAGAGCATGAAGGGCCTCCATGTTTCCGGATATTCTCGGTACAACCACATCAAAATCAGCCTTGATTTCAACAATATGCCGGATCAGTCCCTGGCTGAGAAACGGCATGTCACATGCGACAAAAAAGCCGGCATTATCCGGGATCACCTGTAACCCGGTAATAATGCCCCCTAAGGGGCCCAGCCCTTTAATGATATCCTGGTACATAGGGAGTTCGAGGTAGGAATATTCGTCCGGGGTATTTGTGATGATGATTACACGACGAAAGATAAGGCGCATCACTTCGAGAACTCTTTCAATCAAAGGGATGCCATGAAGTTTAACCAAGGCCTTGTTTTTCCCGTAACGAGTGCTCCTGCCACCCGCCAGGACAATCCCTGAAACGTCTTCTATTTTCTCCATAAGTCGATATTTTTGCCCGTTTTAAAACTCTTTTATACGGCGGACATGGGTGTATATGCGATTGGTATCTCTCGCCATATCTATTAAAGTGATGTTATAAAACCTGGCCGCTTCCACTGCCCTTGAGGTAGGCCGGGACATGGCAACAAAGACGGGAAACCCGGCCCTTGCCGTTTTAAGGATCATTTCCAGGCTGGCACGGCCGCTCGAAACCAGCACCTTGTCTTCTGATGAGATTCCTCTAATAAGGGTAGATCCTATTACCTTGTCTAACGCGTTGTGGCGCCCCATATCTTCACAGTGAAGGGTCTGTTCACCCTTGGAGTCAAAGAGTACCGCTGCGTGGGCGCCCCCTGTCCTTGTGTAGAGGGGTTGGAACTCTTCCAGTCTGTTCGAGAGCCCCTCTAACATATCCATCGTAAAACGGTGGGCGCTCTTTACTCGCTTCAATCCGGTCTTCATTTGATTGTAGTTTTCAGTCCCGCAAATGCCGCAACTGGAATATGAGACCCTTTTCCCGCTTGCCACTGAGGAAAGTGGCCCTTTGGAGACGATTTCTATGCGGGCTTCAATGACCTCTTCTCCATCCTCTTTGCGGACATCAGAAACTTTGCAGTCCTTTATTTCTTTAAAATCCTTTATCAGGCCTTCCGTGAAAACAAACCCAATTACCAGTTCCCTGATCTTTTGGGGTGTAAACATAATAAGGATATGTGTTTGACCATTGACTATGATTTGCAGGGGAGTTTCCACCGTAAGTGCGGTCTTTTCCCTGGAGATTTTGCCTCCAGCCATGGTAAAAGAGCGGAAAGTCAGGTATGTCTTATGGTAGTCGTCCATAGGTTTCCACACACTATGTGCGGGGATCTCCGGCAAGGTTGATGGTTTCGAAAAATTAACAGCTGGCAAAAAAATTAGCACATTTCATTGACATCAGGCTACAAAATGATAAGGTTGTCCAAGATTTCAGGTTAACCACTTAAATTTTAGCACCTATTTGATTAAATCACATCATGTTTGCGCATGATTTACGCCAAAGCCAGATTGAATGTTTTAAGAAATTCTTTCAATACTTAAAAGACCTATCATAAAAATGATGGGGCGATGCAACTTCCATAAATATTCAATATTCAATTTTCAATAGTCAATTCCGGCTTGGCCGGATTAGGCTTTCCAGGCCGAGAAAGGAGCATTTTGAGTCGAAACGATTTAATTCAATTAGAAGGGGTGGTCGCCAAGGTCCTCGGCGGCGGCACCATGGAAATTCAGTGTGACAATGATCTAACTATAAGGGGTGTGCTTTCCGGCAGGATGAAAAAACACCGGATCAAGGTTATGGTTGGTGACCGGGTTCAGGTCAGCGTTTCCCCCTACGATACGACCCATGGATTAATAACCTACCGTTTTTGAGACCATGTGACCCCCCCGTTAATCCCTTTCGCAGATCTCCACTAAGACACCGTTGGTTTCTTTTGGATGGATAAAGGCTATCCTTGCGCCCCCGGCCCCATTTCTCGGCGCCTGATCGATAAGCCGAACCCCTTTTTCTTTCAGTTCCTCAAGCGCCTTATCTATGTCTTCAACGCGAAAGGCAATGTGCTGCACCCCCTCTCCCCGCGCATTTATATATTTTGCAACCGGCCCATCCGGTTCGGTGGACTCTAACAATTCCACTTCGCTGTCTGTGATTGGAATAAATGCAACATTTACCTTCTGTTCGGCCACGTTTTCGACATCTTCGATCTTGAGCCCGAGGATGTCCGTATAGAATTTTCCGGCCTGCTCAATCCCCTTAACGGCAATACCTATATGGTCAATATGCTTTATCTTCATAATTTCCTCTCTTTCCTCATCCCTTAATTGAAACGAGTTTCATGATCTTCTCTTAAAAGCCCTTGCCTTTAGGGAGCTGGATGATTATTATATTCCGATTCTTTATTAAAAGAAAATATAAATTATATCATAACTTCCGTCTCAATTTCAAGGTTTTATCCATGAAAAACAATCCTTTCAATTTTGCACCGCCGGTGGCTCCGAGACCTGTGAAGCCCCAGGAGGATTTTGGAGAATTAGAGGCCACCGAACTTTACTGCTCTGAATGCGGCTGTGCTGTGCCGATCAACAAGTTCCTTCTCCTGGTCCTCCCGGATGGAGACAGATATGAATACCGGTGTAGACAGTGCGGCGCTAAAGTGGGGGAAAAAATCGATCGCTCCGGGCAGTTTTATGGTATTTTAAAAGGAGAGTCATGAAAACAAGAGCAACCGTATTTATACTCATTATTTCGTTCATCCTCATTTTTGTCGGGGTTTCTTCACACGCGGACGAGTCACCAAAGAAGGTAGCTATCCTCCCGTTTACCATGAATGCTGATCGCGACCTTGGCTTTTTGCGGTCAGGCATAGTAGATATGCTCAGTTCCAGGTTGGCCTGGAAGGGAAAGGTGGAGGTAATAGAAGAGGAAGCGGTTAAGAAAGAGGTGGCCTCTGTTCCAGACCCGCTGAATAAGAAGAAGGCCATTATGATCGGTAAGGCATTAGGGGCTGATTACGTTATCTTGGGAAGTCTCACCGTCTTTGGGGATAGTGTAAGTATTGATGCAAAAATCTTAGATGTAGCCAAATCAGATGAATTAGTCACCGCCTTTGACCAATCAAAAGGGATGGACGGGGTGATTCCCACCGTGAACCAGTTCGCCGAAGACATCAACGCAAAAATAATGGGCAAAGAGGTATCCAGGCCGGGGCGTGTCTATGAGAGAGAGGAAAAGGAAGGCGGCGCTCTAATTGCCGTGGGGGAAAGGGCAGGCGCCTCAGCACAGAGGCCGTCATTTGTTCAGCGTTTTAAGTTAGAGATCAGGGGCCTCGATGTGGGAGATTTGGATGGGGACGGGAGGAATGAAGTTGTCATTATAGACAGAGATACGGTCTATGTTTATAAATGGCGCAAAAAAAGGCTCTTTCAGTTCAAGACAATTGAAAAAACCTGGGCATCGAATTATATCTATGTGAGCGTTGCCGATTTAGACGGCAATGGCCGCGCCGAAATATATGTGAGCAACCTGACCACAACCGTCTCATCCCTGGTCTTAGAATGGGATGGCAATAAATTCAAGGAAATTGCAAGCGGAGAGAGCTGGCTTTTCCGGGTTGTTGAACTGCCCGGACAGGGAACAACCCTTGTTGGACAGAAGAGGGACGTCGAGGGAACCTATAGAGGAAATGTCCAGATCTTAACTCGCAAAGGGGACGATTTTGTTTCCACCGGTCCTTTGAATCTTCCGCGATACGGGAACGTGTTCAATTTCGTTCAGAACAACCTGGCAGGCAAGGGATCAGTATTCACCACCATGTTAGGCCCTTACGAGCACCTTCTTGTGTATGACCAGAAGGGGGAGCGGCTCTGGAAAAGCGAAGACTATTTTGGCGGGAGCCTGACCTTTATGGTGGATAAGGTTACGGAGATTAACCGCATGATTGATACGGGCGTGCGCGTTTTTATCCCATCGCCCATCTTCCTGTATGATATAAACGGCGATGGAAAACAGGAGATAGTCGTCTGCAAGAACGAATCAAAACTTGGTCGCATCTTCGGTGATATACGCTGGTTTGGAGGTGGCAAGGTCCTTTTTATGGATTGGGACGGTGTAGGTTTAACCCCCCAATGGACCACCCAGAAATTGTCAGGAACTGTGGTAGGTTATCAGGTTGCTGATCTGGATGGTGACGGCCTTAAGGACTTGATAATTGCGTCTGTTACCAGTGAGAGTTATTTCTTGGGTTTTCCCAAAAGCAGACTTGTGGTGTATAATCTTAACCTGAAGGCTTCAG
>JAOZQV010000080.1:6794-11796 GCA_029932035.1 Deltaproteobacteria bacterium
CTTCAAACAAATAATGCCTGACCGAAAACTCCGAAATACGATTCGAGTGTAATCTGTTCTCGTTATTGCTTTTTAGTCTTTTTTATTTCCTTTCCAATGATGGATCCGATTGTCTGCAGGTCTCGATTGCTTATACGTCTTCCGTTTACAAAAACCGCGGGGATGCCTCTCACACCTATCTTGTTCCCCTCCTGATAATCCGCCTGGACCTTTGCCACAATTTCCGGATCTTTGCTGTCTTCTTGAAATTGAGTCTCCTTCAGAGCCAATTTGCGGGCGATTTCATTGAATTTTTTATCGTTGAGCTGTCTGTAATTCTTGAACAACTCATCGTGAAATTCCCAGAATTTCCCCTGACGCCCGGCTGCAAGGGCTGCGGTAGCGGCCTTGGCGGCAAATCTGTGATTTGTTAAGGGATAATTCTTGAAAACGATTCTTACCGATCCGGAATATATCTTGAGCACCTGCTCAAGTTTGGGCTCGAGCCTCACACAGTAGGGTCACTGGAAATCACTGAAGACCGCTATAACCACCGGGGCATCCTGGCGACCCTTATATGGCGAGCCAGATACGTTTATATCTACGATAAAGTCTATCGTAACAACCTGAACGGTCCTGTCTTTCGTGCTGGTTAAGAAGAGCCGCTTTCCCCTCGGACCAATCTTCATCTGATCAACTGGATGTCCCACATGGATCTTATCCTCTAACTTCCCAACTTGAGAATATACAAAGATGTCGCTTTCTGTAAGGACAAACATGTGTTTTCCATCGGGGGAAACCGCCACATCAAGTGGTGGTTGATCCATCTGAAAGGTGCGCTCAAGATCCCATTCCACACTGGCAAAGGAACCTGCTGCAGCTCCCATTAGTATTAATAAGGCACACAATAATCCAATACATTTTGGTCCCATGTAACACTCCTTCGTAAAGACGTCGTTAAGCGCCGAGTCGTTAATCCTATCTCTAATCGCGAATCCGCGCGGACACGACGATCCTTATTTCCGGCTGATCTTTACTGTCTGTCCTGAGACTGATCATATCGTTATAACTGCCCTTTTCCTTTTTCAAGTTCTCCACAGTCAGGACATAGATCTTTTTCCCTGATTCTTCCACTTCTTTGAGGTCGCATTTGATGTTTTTTCCCTCGCGCGGCTTCACTTGAGTGATTGAAAAAGGATATTTATCCTTAGGGATAATATTGACCGACCCCTTTACCTGCTCTCGGGCAGACCCTCTCAGCGTTAAACGCCTCGGCTTGATAAAAGCGATTTCCGTCGCCTTTATCTCACCCCAAATGGGAATGGTTATCTCTTTTTGAATTTTGTCTGTTGTAAAGAGCCTGATGTTGTCGCGAAACCTGCCCGGAGTCTTTCTTATGTTTTCCACGGTAACGAGATAAACATTATTATCAGCTTTTTTGGATGTTGTCAGGGTGAAGCGGATATTTACCCCTTTATCCGCCTTCGTCTCTACGATATCAAACATCTGCTCTTTTTTAGGAACAATCGTTACTGAAGCCTTTATCGCCTCCCCTGCATATCCCCTCAACATAACGCTCCCCGGCGGTGTAATTACCGCAATCTGCCGGGCCTTGATATTGCCGTATACCGGGATAGTCAGTTCTTTTCGGATACTACTCGTGGTAAGGAGCTTGATTGTGTCTCGGTATCTCCCCTTCATCTTCCTTCTGTTTTCCACGGTCAGGACATAGGCCTTCCCATCAGGTCCTTTTGCTTCGGTCAAAGAGATACCGATCTCTTTCCCGCTATCTGCTTTGGCCTTTACGATCTCAAACAAGTCCTTAGTCGCAGGGGCGATTTTCACAGAAACCTTTATTTCCGCTCCGGCCTCACCGTTCAGAGACACCCTTAATGGGGAAATGATTGCAAATTTCTTGACGTTGCCTTTGAGACTAACGCCTGAAACAGGGGTTTTTTTGTCGTTAGTATATACCTTTATGGTCTTTTTAAGGTTCCTTCCACCATAACCCCTTGTGCTTAACTTAACGGATATCTTTCCCTCTCCACCTGGGAGGATTTGCCTCGTAAAGGAGGCTATTATGCACCCTCACCCACCCGAGACCTTTTTAACATCAAGGGTGGCTGTGCCCTTGTTTTGAATCACGAAGTCGTGCACCACCTCTATGCCCTCAAACACGGCATCGAATTCAAACTCCGGTTCAGGGAAAACCACAGAAGGCGAATCTTTTACCTCATCCTGTGCGCCAAAAGCCATAACCATCACAGAGAAAAGAAAAAGCGAATAACACAGACCTACAAAAATACCTTTTTTCATTATCAAACCTCGTCCTATAACGTTATATGAAAGTGCCTATTTATCCCCGCACATGGTGCGGGGGAAGTTAAGGTAACAACCGGAGGATACACGACAAATCTTTCGTAAAAATGACCTGATTTGAATAACAGGCGCTAATATGGCCAAATACCCCGTTGAAGTCAAGGACGTTATAGGGTCAAACCCGAAAAACTGCCGGAAAGTCGGCATTGTTCATAATAAAGCAAACGCAGGTTACACTTTTTTGTGTATCTCTTTGTCCACTTTTGTCTGTGTCTGTCTGTGTGGGTCTGTGGCTAATTTTTCGGTAAATTCCTTGTACCGTGACTCTGGCAGGGGATAAAACCGTCTGGTCGGCTTGTTTGACAGCCTGGTGAAAATGATATTTATTGGGGCCACAGAATACGACTTGACATCTGCACCGTGGACTGGTATTCAAAACGAAAATACAGGCACGTAGCTCAGGGGGAGAGCACTACCCTGACACGGTAGGGGTCCAGGGTTCAAATCCCTGCGTGCCTACCAGATGATTTCAATAGTGAGGGTCGGTTGGAAATTGCCGGCCCTTTCTATTCCAGCCACCTCTCTTGACTAACGGTCCCTGATCGTTATCTTCTGGTGTATATTTAAAGGAGGTAATGCTGATGGGGAACTGGTTTAAGACAACCCTTTTGTTGGGCGCAATGACGGCCCTAATTATCTGGATTGGAGGCCTTTTTGGCGGAAAACAGGGTATGATAATAGCCTTCGGTCTGGCCATGGGCATGAATTTTTTCAGCTACTGGTATTCCGACAAGCTCGTGCTCAAGATGTACCGCGCCAAAGAGGTCGGTCCCAACGATTTCCCGGGGTTGTATAACGCGGTTAGCCAACTGGCCCACAACGCGGCTTTGCCAATACCACGCCTCTACATCATCCCTGAGGAGTCCCCTAATGCCTTTGCAACGGGGAGAAACCCGGAACATGCAGTAATCGCAGTTACCGAGGGGTTGCTCAAATCTATGAGTGATGAAGAGGCAACAGGGGTCCTTGCCCATGAGATGTCACACATAAAAAACAGGGACATCCTGATCGGTTCCATTGCCGCAACCATGGCCGGCGCTATTATGATCTTAGCGACCATGGCCCGCTGGACAGCCTTTTTTGGGGGAGGATCAAATGACGATGAAGGGGGGGGCGGTCTTGGCATAATCGGCCTGATTGCCATGTCAATACTTGCGCCGATCGCGGCCATGCTTATTCAGATGGCCATCTCCAGATCGAGAGAATACCTGGCCGATGCCACGGGGGCACGGCTCGCAGGCAATCCCGAAGGCCTGGCAAACGCCCTTGAGAAATTAGGCGCCTCATCCAAGCGGCTCCCCATGAAGGCCAATCCTTCCACTGCCCATATGTTTATTATAAACCCCCTCTCAGGCAAAAGCATGATGAACCTCTTTTCAACCCATCCACCCCTCGAGGAGAGAATAGCCCGGCTCAGGGGGAGCAGGCCCGATCTGCCGATAGAAGAGAGGGATGAAGACATGGGCAGGAAAGCGGCAGAGACCATGTGGAGGCATTTGTCAGGTAAATAGCTCAAGACCACTGAATATATTACACGAGCTGAGGCCGATCTTATCCTTCATGGCAACCACGTAATCGGGTCTTATCTCATCTTTCCAGCGCGGATATCCACCCTGCCAGACGTATTTGATCAGTTCCTGAAACCCGGTCCTGGTAAATCTGTAGGGACCGATTGAGATCTCTTCTGTTTCCTGGTCAATGACAAAGGTAATCTGAAACGACCTTGCGAACCTTTTAATGATCTCTTCAATCTCGTCCCGGGCCCTTGCTCCTTCCGGCTTCTGCCTGAAGTCCTCCGGCCTTTCGGGAAATGGAAACCTGCGGTATACCTCGCCTATGAAACCGGTATAATGAACCCCGTGAATCGCCCCCATAAGGTCTCCGATATCTTCAGGATCTGAGATGTTGTAAACCTCCCACGATGTATCGAAAGGCCCCGGCGGATTTTGTTCAGCTATTTCCATGAGATGACCGCAGAATTCTGTGGCAAAAAAGAAATAGCGATCGAGAAGAAGCATGTCGGAGTCAATATTAAAAAAACCAAAGGCAATGGTGCCGTGGCTGATTGATTTAAAGGCCAAAGGCATGGTCGCTCCTTCCTGGATTGGTCAACTATCTTAAATTATTAGTAACTACTCAGGTTCAAAGGGGCAAAGGCACAGAGGCACAAAGCTTAAGGACCTGTTTGGTGTATATGGTTGATCTGGCCCCGGTTGAATAGCCTGCGAATTCAACAGGGCAAATCTGTCTGGCGCCCTATGACCTTCTCCGGGCCTGCAATTCCTATCGTGAACCTGTTACGATGCCTAAGGATAAGATTCCTGGACGGCTTCCCTTTTTCTTTGTGCCTTTGCCCCTTTGTGCCTCCTGAATAGTTATTATTTAATTATTGCAGATTCAAATCCGCAATCCAAAATCCAAAATCCCTTATCTGTGTTGACCCATCCGCAAAGATGCTTATATTGTCGGATTAATTGTACAGACCGCAATAAGTTTATGTTTAACAAAACCTATAATAAAATCCCATTTTTTGCAAGGAGCAGAAGTATGCACTCAGAGAACAGCACTAATAGGAAATTTATCGGCGCGTCCAAATATGTCCTGGATGAAGAATTGGCCAAGATTGTCAATATTACTATGGCCC
>JAOZQV010000081.1 GCA_029932035.1 Deltaproteobacteria bacterium
TGGGTTTCAGCCTGGCATCCGGAACCGGGGATCCCCGATCTACCAACCAGACCTTCACAAACTCCTTTGAAGTCCCCAAAATAAATCTGTACACGGCCTACGTCCAATACAAACCAATCGAACAGGTGAAGATCATCGGCGGACAATTCAAGAACCCGGTCTATTTTGCCAGTAAACAGGATCTGACATGGGACACGGACATCCGGCCTCAAGGTATCGCAGCCCCGATCAAGGGCTATTTCATCCCCAAGAAGGGGTATTGGTTTGTCACGCCGGCATGGTATATTCTAAATGAGTTTAAGTCCGAAGAAGAGACGGCCAGGATGGCCATTTTGCAGGCCGGTGTCGGGTGGGACGTTACCGATCATTTCTGGTTCAAGTTTGCGCCAGGCTATTTCTACAACACGAATGTGAAAGGGAACGATTTTAAATGGAGTTCCGGTTCCAACACCAGGGACGCCAATGGCGACCTCATTTACGAGTACAATTCCTTCACCCTTGATGGGGAATTCGGCTGGCAAAAGCTGCCGGGGTACATCAAGCTGGTCAATGTATTCGCGCAATTCATCAGCTCGGATGCTGATGACGATAGCAAGGGATGGCTGGCCGGTATTCGGTTCGGCCGCAAGATCGAAAAACTCTGGGACTGGCAGTTCAGATACAGCTACAGATATCTTGAAAGAGACGCATGGCTGGACTTTCTGCCTGATAGCGATGCTTATGGCGGAAAAACCAACGCAAAAGGCCACGAGGTCAGGTTCAATCTTGGACTGAACAAACATGTGGTCTTCGCTATCGATTATTATAATATGAGGAAGATCGATTACGCGCCAGGCGAGACTTCAGAACCCGAGAATGTCCTTCAGGTGGACATGAACTTCAAGTTTTAACAAGCTGTTGCCGGCATCCATCCAGAGCATAAGATTGTCCGGGTGGCTGCCGCAAACTGCGGGAAAATATTGCGCTATTATAATGAAGTTATTAACCGAACATTAACGTGAGCCTAACAAAAATCTAACAATTCAGGAGTATCATAATTACCAAACTAAATTGAGTTTGATGGTTTTATCACAGAGCAAAAGGTGAAGTTAGTATTGTAACACTATCAGTTCTATGGAGTCTATGGAGGGAAAAATGAAGATCAAAGGTATTGCAATAATGGCATTTCTCGTAGCAGGGCTTTTTGCCGCAAATATGGCATGGGCAGGAAAAATCGTGATCAAGGGTTCCACCACGGTGCTCCCGATCGCCCAGAAGGTGGCCGAGGCCTACATGAAGCAGAATCCGGACATTAAAATCTCCATTTCCGGCGGTGGGTCGGGCAATGGTATCAAGGCGCTTATTGACGGGTCCACCGATATCGCGGACAGTTCCCGGTTCATAAAGGGAAAGGAAATAAAACTGGCCCTCAAAAAAGGGGCCTATCCTGTGCCTTTTGCCGTTGCCTATGACTGCATCGTGCCGGTGGTGCATCCAAGCAATTCTATTGTGAATATCACCATGGCGCAGCTTAAAGATATCTACATGGGAAAGATCAAGAACTGGAAAGAGCTGGGCGGTCCTGACAGACCGGTTGTAGTGATCTCCAGGGATACCTCTTCAGGGACTTACGAGGTGTGGTCCAAGAAGGTTATGGCAAAGAAGCGGGTCTATCCTGGAGCCCTGCTTCAGGCGTCCAATGGGACTATTGTACAGACCGTTTCAAAGAATAAAAACGCCATCGGATATATCGGCATCGGATACATGAACAAAGATGTAAAGCCGTTGATGGTCAACCGGATCGTGGGATCGGCAGCAACAACCCTGAACGGGACATATCCGATAAGCAGACCCCTCTTCATGTTCACGCCGGGATGGCCGAAGGGAGATGTGCTCAATTTCATCAATTTTGTCATTAATCCGAACAAGGGTCAGAAATATGTAGCGGAAGCCGGATTCGTGCCCCTTTACTGATTGATGATTATCGATGGATGATTTAGTATGGAAAAAGGTAGCAAAAAAGGGAAAAGCCGGCGGGGAAGGGAACGGGCGATCCGGTTTGTATTTTTCGGTGTGGCATTGGCTTCAATTGCTACCCTCGGCCTGATTGCCCTCTTCCTTTTCGTAGAGGGGCTTCCTATTTTAGGAAAGGTTTCTGTCACGGATTTCGTCTTCGGAAAGTTCTGGTACCCAACCGACGAGCCCCCGGATTTTGGCATTTTCCCTCTGATTATGGGATCCGTCTGCGTGACCGCGGTTTCTTCTGTTATCTCAATCCCACTCGGAGTAATGACGGCCCTCTATCTTGCAGAGTGCGCCTCTGCGAGAGGGAGGGAGTGGGTTAAACCGATCGTAGAGCTTTTAGCTTCCCTGCCTTCGGTGGTCATCGGCTTTTTCGGCATGGTGATCGTGGCGCCGTTCCTTCAAGAAATCCTGGATATTCCTACGGGCCTGAATCTATTTAATGCGTCTTTAATGTTAGCTTTTATGTCCATCCCAACCATCTGCAGCCTATCTGAAGATGCCATCTTCAGTGTTCCCACAGAGTTGAAAGAGGCCTCACTGGCCTTAGGGGCTACACACTGGGAAACCATCGCCCGGGTCATTCTTCCCGCGTCCATATCCGGCATCTCTACCGCTGTAATCCTGGGCATGTCCAGAGCCATGGGGGAAACCATGGTTGTCCTTATGGTTGCAGGCGGGGCGGCTATGATACCCACCTCCCTTTTTGATCCGGTGCGGCCCATGCCCGCGAGCATAGCCGCGGAGATGGCAGAGGCCCCTTTCCAAGGCGACCACTATTACGCCCTGTTTGCTATAGCCATTGTCTTGTTTTTGTTCACCCTGGCCTTCAACCTTGTGGCGGAACATATCTCCAATAAATACAGACAGGTGGGAGCAGCAACTCTTTAAATTGGACGGAAAAGACAGAAGTCAGAGATCGGACGTCAGAAGTCGGGAAGGGATGGATGAATGGATGATTAGGAAAGAATGCTGGGATGAATAGGATGAAGCATAAGAATGGAATACAGGTTCGCAGAAAAATCGTTCAGGGGGCTATGTTTGGGATTTTCAAGATCTGCGCAGCCGCCAATGGAATTGCCCTTGCAATTATGTTGTACTTTCTTGTGTCGAGGGGTTGGCGGGCCATTAACTGGACATTCCTCACCCAACCGCCCATAGATTCCATGACAAAGGGGGGCATCCTCCCCTGTATCATAGGGACGCTCTGCCTCAGCCTTGGCGCCATTGCGGTAGCCCTTCCGATCGGAGTTGCATCAGCCATTTACCTGCACGAATACGCGCGCCCAGGACGGATTGTTCGTCTAATCCGGCTCGGAATCAATAACCTTGCAGGGGTGCCTTCTGTGGTTTTTGGGCTCTTTGGCCTGGCCTTTTTTGTGGTGTATTTGGAAATGGGAGTGAGTATCTTTGCCGGCTCTCTGACTTTAGGAGCACTTACACTGCCGGTCATTATCGGGTCTACAGAAGAGGCCCTGAGGGCCGTTCCGGATACATATCGAGAAGCATCTCTTGGCATTGGGGCCACCAAGTGGCAGACCATTTATCACGTGGTCCTACCGGCAGCCCTGCCAGGAATTCTGACAGGGGCCATCCTGGGAATCAGTCGGGCCGCGGGAGAAACAGCGCCTATCATGTTTACGGCAGCTGTATTCTTTACACCCTCATTGCCAACCTCTATTTTTGATGAGATTATGGCACTCCCCTATCATATTTATGTCCTTGCCACAGCAGGCACTGATATTGAGGCCACACGTCCTCTGCAGTATGGAACAGCCCTGGTGTTGATCGCCTTAGTGCTGGGGTTGAATTTCATTGCCATCATCTACCGATCTCGTCTCAGGAGGAATCGATGATGCTTTCAAATTTCAAATCTTAGGAGCCCTATGCAAGATTCACTGAAAATGTCGGCAGAAGATCTCAATTTCTATTACGGCAATTTCCAGGCCCTCCATGGAATTAACCTTGAGTTCTATGAGAACCAGGTAACAGCCCTGATCGGCCCTTCCGGATGCGGAAAGAGCACACTGTTGCGATGTCTGAACAGGATGAATGATCTGATTTCTTACAGCCGGGTGGAGGGAAAGGTATTCTTAGATGATGAAGAGATTTATGATCCCGATGTAGATGTGGTTGCGCTCCGTCGTCATGTGGGCATGGTATTTCAAAAACCGAATCCCTTCCCAAAGACCATTTTTGAAAATGTGGCATACGGTTTAAGGGTCAACGGTATAAAGGACAAGTCCTTTCTTGCAGAGAGGGTAGAAACCAGCCTGAAACAGGCGGCCCTGTGGGATGAAGTAAAAGAGAGGCTCCACGATTCAGCCCTCGGTTTATCCGGAGGGCAACAGCAGCGGCTCTGCATTGCAAGGGCTATGGCCGTAGAACCGGAAGTCCTCCTCATGGACGAACCGGCATCTGCCTTAGACCCGCTTGCAACTCAAAAAATCGAGGAGCTGATCCACGATCTGAAAAAAAGATACACAATTATTATCGTGACCCACAATATGCAGCAGGCTGCAAGAGTCTCCGACATCACCGCCTTTTTTTACTTGGGAGAGATTATTGAGGTGGACAAGACCGAAACGCTCTTTACTCGGCCGAAATTAGAACAAACTTCTGACTATATCACCGGGCGTTTCGGATAAAACCTGAAAAATTTGGACGCAGATGAACGCAGATAAACGCAGATGATAAAGAAGCGAGACCTTAATAACGAAAGTGAGGAATAGACCATGAAAAAGCACTTGCAAAGAGAACTGGAAAAAGTGAAAAAACGGATCCTCTCTTTAGGGGCCATGGCAGAGGAGAGCGTCCGTATGGCCATTCAGGCCTTTGAAACGAAGGACGGTGATCTTGCCATGAAGATTATTGAGTCTGACAGGGAGTTAAATGAAGCAGAGGTGGAAATGGAAGAGGAATGTCTGAAGATCTTAGCCCTGCACCAGCCCTTTGCCGTCGATCTACGATTCATAAATGCTGTCATAAAGATCAACAACGACCTGGAACGTGTGGGTGATGAAGCTGTAAACATTGCGGAGCGCGTGGCCAATATAGCAGGGAAACCGCCCGTGGAAGTCCCCTTCGAGTATAGCGTTATGGCCGAAAAATCAGAAGCCATGCTGAGAAGCAGCCTGGATGCCCTGGTAAATCTAGATGCAGACCTGGCTTATAAGGTCTGTTTGTTGGACGACGAGGTGGATGAAATCAATCGCGATATCTATGATAAGATCAAAGAAGTGATCAGACGTCAACCGGAACGTGTCGGTTACCTGATCAATCTCCTCCTCATTTCGAGGCATTTGGAACGAATCGCAGATCACGCCACCAACATTGCCGAAGAGGTGATTTACATGGTTGAGGGAGAAATTCCCAGACACAGAAATGATATATTCAAACCGGATGATGCCTGAACCGAAGAAGCCGCAATTGCGAATTCCAGGCCCTTCAGTATTTCCTACCAATTGCTGATTTTCATATCCTTCTTCAGAATAATTCTCGCATCGGCGATACTTAATCCCTGCTCATAGACAATCACCGGATTCAGGTCTATCTCCTGGATATCATCGTAAGACCCCACGATCTCCGATACCGCAAGCAGCAATTCTTTTATGGCCTTTTTGTCAACCGGCGGTTTCCCCCGGAAGCCGTTTAAGAGTTGAACAGATCGGATCTTCTCTATCATCCTCCTGGCCGAGCGTTCTGAGATGGGGAGCACACGAAATACTACGTCCTTCAACACCTCCACCATTATCCCGCCAATGCCGAACATTATGACAGGTCCAAACTGATCATCAGTCTTGGTCCCGACAATGACTTCCAGCCCCTGGCCCATCATGGCCTCGACTAGAACCCCCCTGATATTGGCGTCCGGATCATACGCCAAGGCGTTCTTCATGATTTCAGAGTATCCCCTTCGGACTTCATCAGATGTTTTCAGGTTGAGTTTCACACCACCCGCATCGGTCTTGTGCAGAATATCATGGGAGACGATCTTCAATGCCACTGCCCCGTCAAATCGTGCAGACGCTGCAGCCGCCTCCTTTTGTGAGTGAACAAGATAGTTTTCAGAGACCGGTGCCCCGTGCAAACCTAACAACTTTTTGGCCTCATACTCAAAGAGCGCGTGTCGACCCTCTTCCCTTGCCTTTCCGAACATCTCACGACCAAGTGGTTTGGATTTACGGCCTTCGCTGAAGACAAACTTCGATTTGGCGTGATAGCTGCGCAGGTAGCTGCCATACTCTGCAAGTACCGCAATACACTTGCAGGCAGTTTCAAGGGCGTCATATACAGGGATACCGTAATATCGCAACAGATCCAGGGAGTGAGGCCTGGCATGATTATAGAGGCTATGCACAATAATCGGCTTACGGCTATCTTTCACCAGTTTTCCCATCCTGTGAGCAGCATCTTCTTCCACAAAGGCAAGACCTTCAGCAAAACGTATACTATAGCCTCCAAAGAGGCCCACGATCAGAAGTCCGCCCACCTGGGGATCGTGCAGCAGGATTTCAGCGCAATCGGCAAAAACTGCAGGGTTTTCATCCGCTCCCCCTGCAACATCCACAGGATTCCGAATGGAGGCACCTTTGGGCAAAATCTTTTTCAGCCTTTCCTGGGCTTTGTCCCCCAAGGGCTTGATAATTACACCTAAATCCGTCAGCTTATCCGCAGCAATGGTGGCATGTCCTCCGCCGTCTGCAAGGATGGCAATGCTTTTCCCTCTGATGTGAGGTAAGCCGGCAAGGCTTTCAGCAGCGGGGAACAGCTCATCCGAGTTCTTGATAACGATGATCCCTGCCCTTCGAAAGGCGGCTGTCGCTACCTCTGAAATACCTGCCAGGGCCCCGGTATGGGACCCGGCTGAGAGTTTGCCTGTGGCCGAGCGACCGCTCTTGAGCATGACAATCGGCTTTTTACGGGTGGTCTGATAGGCCTGCTGAAGAAACTTCCGTCCATCGCGCATACCCTCAACATACATGAGAATTGCCGTTGTTTCCGGATCTTCCTGAAAAAACTCCAGATATTCATGGAATTTCAGGTCTGCCTCATTTCCGATACCCACATAGTAGGAAAAACCCTGCTGGCTCTTGATGGATGCCTCCGTAATAAGGGAGAGGGCCATATTACCGCTCTGGCAGATCAGGGCTATTCGGCCTTTTGGGACATCCCTTAAACCAACCAGGTTTAGATTTCTCCTGAGATTCATCATGCCGGAGGTATTCGGCCCAATGATCCGGATATTGTTTTCCCTTGCTATATCCACGATCCGGCCTTCCAGTTCCTTACCCTCTTTACCGAGTTCACCAAAGCCACCGGCGATAATCACGGCCCCTGCCACGCCTTTTTTTCCGCAATCCTCTAAAATCTCGGGGATGGTTGTTGCCGGTGTAGTAATAAGGACCATTTCAACCGGATCTTCAATGTCTGAAACCTTTGCGTAGCAGGGCAGACCCAATATGCTCTCTTCCTTTGGGTTTACAGGATAGACCTGCCCCTCAAACTTTTCTTCGATCAGGGTCTTGATGGCCTGATATCCCCGCTTGGTCTCTTTTTTCGATGCACCCACCACCGCAACAGACGCTGCGTTTAATATATGTTCCAGGCCCATGAGCTATCTCCCTCTGAATTTGGGTTTCCGCTTTTCTGCAAAAGAAGCAATCCCTTCGTGCCAGTCTTCGGTATTCATGCAGGCCAAAATGGCCTCTGATTCTGCTAATAATACTGTTTCAAGATCCCGGTGAGGGGCTTGCTGAATGAGCTTCTTGGCAAAGCCAATGGAAATCGGAGCCTTTTCTGCCAGCTCCTTTGCAAGGCCAAGGGCCTCTGACATAAGATCTTCCAAGGGTACAGATCTCAGGGCGATACCTAGTTCCACAGCTTCCTGGCCATTAAGGATTTTTCCCGTATAAATCAGCTCCTTGGCCTTCATAATACCTACTGCCTTGGGTAGATGGGATGTTACCCCGCCCCCGACAAAGGTGGCAAGACCGGTCTCGGGAAACCCAATGGTGGAGTTGTCTGCCATTATCAGGAAATCACCATTCAGGGCCATTTCTGATCCCGCCCCCCTTGCAGGTCCATTTACGGCAACGACCACCGGCTTTGGGAATTCATAAATCCGTCGGGTGGTTTCATGGGCAAGAAAGATATATTCCCTTTTCTGCCACGGGGTCCGCTCCCCTGAAGAGTGCTTCTTCAGATCCGCGCCCGCACAAAAGGCCTGTTTTTCCCCATCCGCCCTTTTCCAGACCGAGCCGGTCAAAATCACCGCCCTGACAGATGCATCATTACGAAGCTCCTCCAAAACTGCCTGCAAATCAAGATACATCTGTTCAATAACCGCATTCATCCTCTCCGGACGATTAAGCCTGATAATGCCAACCGCACCATCCCGGTCAAACAAAACTGTTTTTAATACCATAGAGATTATCTCCCCCTCACCTTACAGCTTTGATCATAATCTTAATCATAATCCTAATCTTAATCCGGATAAGTCGGAAAAATGCCTAAAGTTATTGGATTGATGCATGGTAGTATACGGTTTTTCATGATCAAAAACTTTAGATATCATTTGAGTCTATTCGATTAGATTATGATTACGATTATGATTACGAAAACAATTTTCGGAACAGAGCGCTACTCCCCACCAGTATCCTGCATCTTCTATCTTCCATCATGCATCCAGTATGCCCTCTGAAGACGGGATTTCCGCTTCGCTACAACCAGCATCCAGTATCCTGCATCTTCCATCCAGCATTCAGTATCCAGCATCCAGCCACGCTTAGATTACGCCAACTTCTAACTATGATCAAGTTCCTTATCACCATTCCTCTTCACTTGACAACAACTTTAATAGAACTTAATTTTTGGACATTATGCAGAAAGTTTATAAGTCCTTAAGAATCATTTCTAATAAATTGATAGCCTCGTAAAAAGTCGCGAATCAACTTTGTGACTATTATAACCGCCTGATATTGCTCAGATCTGTTTTTTATTTTTGCGCATTTCGCGCCTTTTTGCGGCTATATCAAATTTTCATTGGAGGAAAAATATGCGATTTGACAAATTCACGTTAAAGGCACAGGAAGTCATACAGGCAGCTCAACAGTTGGCTGAAAAATTCGGACACCAGCAGATAGAGCCCGAACATCTAATAAAGGCTATTCTGGAACAGAAGGAAGGGGTGATTCCACCTCTCCTCGGAAAAATAGGCGCTGATCAGAATCATCTTATCAACTCTTTTGAGTCTGCATTGGAGAACCTCCCCAAGGTGTCCGGCGCCGGATATGGGCAGGCCTATCTCTCTCAACGTGCAAAGGCCGTATTAGACAAGGCTTTTTCTGAGGCGGAACAGGTGAAAGATGAATTTGTGAGTCTCGAACATATCCTTTTGGCCGTGACAGATGAAACAGGGGGGGAGGGAGCAGGTATCCTTGCTGCTGCCGGAATCACAAGGGATACAATCCTCAAGGCCTTAGTGGATATCCGGGGGGGACAGAGGATTACTGACCAGAACCCTGAAGACAAGTATCAGGCATTGGAACGTTTCAGCATGGACCTGACCGCCATCGCATCGAAGGGGGATTTAGATCCGGTAATAGGTCGCGATGAAGAGATCAGGCGGATCATACAGGTCCTTTCCAGGAGGACCAAAAACAACCCCGTCCTGATCGGAGAGCCGGGGGTGGGGAAAACCGCCATAGTGGAAGGTCTTGCACAAAGAATCATACAGGGCGACATCCCCGAAACACTGAAAGAAAAAAGGGTGGTGGCCTTAGATATGGGGGCGCTCATTGCTGGAGCAAAATACCGGGGGGAATTTGAAGACAGACTTAAGGCAGTATTGAAGGAGGTGACAGATTCCCAGGGCCAGATCATCCTTTTTATAGATGAGATGCATACCCTCGTGGGCGCCGGCGCTGCAGAGGGGGCCGTGGATGCCTCCAACATGCTCAAGCCTGCTCTGGCCCGGGGCGAACTGAAGTGTGTTGGCGCCACCACCATAAAGGAGTACAGAAAATATATTGAAAAGGATGCGGCATTTGAGAGACGGTTCCAGCCGGTAATGGTGGAAGAGCCCAGCGTTGAAGATACCATTTCGATCCTGCGCGGGCTAAAGGAAAAATATGAGGTCCATCATGGCGTTCGCATCAAGGATTCGGCCCTCGTGGCCGCTGCAACGCTCTCTCACAGGTATATTACCGACAGGTTCCTGCCTGACAAGGCAATAGATCTCATAGATGAAGCCACATCCCGTCTGAGGATCGAAATCGACAGTATGCCCGCGGAGATAGATGCTATTCAGCGAAAGACAACTCAGTTGGAAATAGAGAGAGAGGCCCTGAAAAAGGAGAAAGACCAAGCTTCCAAGGACCGGCTCAAAAAGATCAAAGACGAGTTGGCGGGTCTCAAATCCGAGACCGAGGAAATGACCGCACACTGGAAAAAAGAGAAGGAGACCATCTCCAAGATACGCGGAATCAAGGAAAGGCTTGAAGCAACCAAGTCAGAGGCCCAGATTGCGGAACGGGACGGCAACCTTGCTAGGGCGGCTGAGCTGAAGTACGGCACCCTGATTGAACTAGAAAAAACCTTGGAGGAAGAAAATAAAAAGCTCGAGGACCTCCAGTCCGGTCAAAAGATGCTCAAGGAAGAGGTGGACAGCGAAGATATCGCCGAAGTGGTGGCAAAATGGACCGGAATCCCTGTTTCGCGTATGATGGAGGGAGAAAAAGAGAAGCTCCTTAAAATGGAAGAAAGATTGGCCCTTAGGGTGGTGGGCCAGGAAAAGGCCATAGGTGCCGTGGCAAATGCGGTGCGTCGGGCCCGTTCAGGGCTTCAGGATCCAAACAGGCCGATAGGGTCATTCATATTTATGGGCCCCACCGGTGTCGGCAAGACCGAGCTTGCCAGGGCCCTGGCCCAGTTCCTCTTTGACGACGAACAGTACATGGTCCGGATTGACATGTCCGAATATATGGAAAAGCACTCAGTTGCAAGGCTGATAGGCGCCCCTCCGGGTTATGTGGGATATGAAGAGGGGGGCTACCTCACAGAGGCCATTAGGAGACACCCTTACTCTGTGGTCCTCTTCGATGAAATCGAAAAGGCCCATCCCGATGTCTTTAATGGCCTGCTTCAGATCTTGGACGACGGCCGCATGACCGATGGCAAGGGCCGCACGGTTGACTTCAAGAATACCGTGCTGATCATGACCTCCAATGTGGGGAGCCAGTTTATTCAGGAGATGGGGGGCAAGGAGAGCGGTGAAACGGAAAAGGCCGTCATGGATCTCCTTCGTGCCACTTTTAAGCCGGAATTCCTGAATCGCATAGATGACATCGTCATATTCAACGCCCTCGGTCCCGAAGAAATCAAGGAGATTGTGGGTATCCAGATCGGCCTATTGAGTAAACGTCTCGAAGCAAACAAGATAACCTTGAAACTTACTGAGAGTGCAGAGGAGTTCCTTGCGAACACTGGTTTTGATCCGGTCTACGGCGCAAGGCCACTCAAGAGGGCCATTCAACGCTATATCCAGGACCCCCTCGCAGTGAAAATCTTAGCGGGTTCAGTAAGGGAAGGGGATAATGTGGCCATGGATGTGGAGGGAGGGGAGGTGGTCTTTGAGTGAAATCCGGCAAAATGGATCGTCTACTCGGCATACCCCTATGTTTCCTCCTTTCCATGTGGAAGTCTTTGGTCCTCAATGATTTTCAACAGTGAGCAGGCTAAGGTTATTTGACGGCAAACCAGTCAAGAAACATCTTGATGTCAGA
>JAOZQV010000082.1 GCA_029932035.1 Deltaproteobacteria bacterium
TGTAACAATATGTATTTACAGGATATTTATGCTTTTTTAAAAAGGGAACTTCAGGCTAATGGTGGTAATGACCTATCCCGCAGCTATAATTTCCGGGGAGCTATCTCCGTGCCCAACAGGATCGGCCTTATCGCAGAGATAAAGTTTGCCTCTCCCTCTGCCGGCACTATCCGTAAAGAAGCGGATCCCATTTCAATCGGACGAGTGTGCGAAGGGGGCGGGGCGGCTGCGGTTTCCCTGCTTACGGATAAGCGTTTTTTTGGTGGAGACTTAGACCAGCTACCACGCCTGAAAAGGGCCATCTCTTTACCCATATTACGAAAAGATTTTATTATTGATGCGATCCAGCTAAGAGAATCGTTTCTCTTTGGCGCTGACGCGATCCTCCTGATGACCCATATCGTGCTTGGATATCCTTCTTTAGAGGATTCCTTCAGGATCGTAGAGACAATGGTAGATTCGGGCGTTGATCTAATGGAGTTACAGATCCCTTTCTCCGAACCGATTGCCGATGGTCCTGTGATTGTCCGGGCCAACCAGAGGGCCCTTGAAAGGGGGGCCACGGTGGAAGCATGCCTCAATCTTGCTGAACGGATCGTTCGGGAGTTTGATATCCCTTTCCTAATCATGACCTATTACAATATCCTCTCTTGTTACGGGGTGCATGATTTCATCTCTGCTATAGCAGGAAGGGGGTTGCAGGGAGCCATTGTCCCCGACCTGCCGCCCGAAGAGGGCCATGATTATTTAGAGGCAATGCAGATACACGATCTCGCCCCGATCCTTATCTTTTCACCCGCCACATCGGATAGGAGAATGAAATACCTTGACTCCTTAGGCAGGGGATTTATCTACTGCGTGGCCCGAAAGGGGGTCACCGGAGCTGACACAAACTTCTCCACCAAGCTGAGCTCCTATCTCGTCAGATGCCGCAAGGCCTCCCACCTCCCCTTAGCTGTCGGATTTGGCATAAAGAACCGGGCAAATGTTGATTTTCTGAGGGGAAAGGCGGATATCGCAGTCATCGGAACCGAAACGATCCGCACGGTCGAAGAACAGGGAGTCGCCGCAGTGAGAGGTTTTATCCGGGGTTTGCGTTGATCTGACAATCCCTCCAATTCCCTTCATCGGAGCCGTTGTTGCAGAGCCATAATGCGGGAATGTTGTGTGACCCTATTGAGGACTTTTGTTTCTTGATACAATACCTATTTCTTTGACCTTGACGCCCAAGTGGCACTTCGGTATAGTTTTCCCTGAAAAAGTAACTTCTTGTCATTTCATCGTAAGTGAGGCTTATGACAACGCGAAGGGTACCGGAAAGGGAGTGCTCGACCCTAAGTCAGACCCATGCCGCAGCCTACGACCGGATGCAAGAGGCGCTGCGAGAGAGGGGGTGGCTTGAGACCGGTGAGCTCCTGCAGAGCGGCCTCGTTAGCGGCCGTGCGTTGGAGGCCGGTTCGGGACCTGGATACCTGGGTCTGGAATGGCTGGAACGAACGAGGAACACCCGCCTCGTCGGGCTCGACAAGAGCCCGGACATGGTTGCGATAGCCAGGCGCCATGCGCAGGAGCTGGGGTTGGAAGAACGCGCCAGGCATCTTATCGGGTTTGCGGAAGCAGTGCCCTTTGCGGACGGCGCCTTCGACTCGGTTTTCTCCAGCCGGTCATTGCACGAGTGGATCGATCCCGCGACAACATTCACCGAGCTCTGGAGGGTCCTGAAGGTCGGTGGACGATTTTTTCTCTCCGATCTCCGCAGGGACCTGTCGCGCTCGGCCCGCAGCTTTCTGGAGCATCGGATGACGTCCCATGTGGTGTTAGATGGGCTCCGGGCCTCCATCGACGCTGCATACACCGCTACGGAGATAACGGCTCTGCTCGATCAGACGGAACTTTGCGGCTGTGAGGTCATCGAGACATCGTTTGGACTGCAAGTTATGGGAGCGAAGCTGGAATGAGCTCTACTCCCGAGGGACGACCATGAAGCTAACGGTTGCCGCGAACTGGGACATTGAACTCCTCGACGGGCTCGCCGAAATCCCGGAGGTGACCTCCGTCTATGCTAAGCTGCCCTTCGACCTCGTTGGCGGGGGGCGAGCAGGTGCTGTACTGCCTTCTGTGGACTGGGACAGCGCCGCTGCATACATCCGGGCAGCCCATAAGCACGGTCTGTCGTTCTGTTATCTGCTCAATGCGCCGTGCCTCGGCAACCTGGAGCAGACACTGGAGGGCAAGGAGCGTTTACTCGCATTTGTCGGGCGGCTCGTGGATCTTGGCGTCGACAGCGTGTCGACCGCGAACCTTGCACTTACGGCACTGGTGCGACGTAACTACCCTGACTTAAGTGTCCGTGGCAGCGTGCTCAGCTGGCCTACGAATCTGCCACGGCTGAAGTACCAGGAATCGATCGGGATCGATCCACTGATCCTGCCGTACAGCGAGTTCAACCGGGACCTCGAGACACTTTCACGGATACGCACCGGCCTTACGTGCGGCATTGTGCTCTTCGCGAACATCTCGTGCATCTACCATTGCCACTACCTCGCTGAACACGCGTGCAGCGTGGGGCACGCCTCCCAGGGAACCCTGGACGATCAGAAGATGCACTCGATGATCGATTCCTATCTATGGCAGTGCACCCGTAGGCGGTTGATGCATCCGGAGCTCTTCCTCATGAGCCGTTGGATCCGGCCTGAGGATCTGCACGTGTACGAGGCACTGGGTATCGAGGAGTTCAAGATCATCGATCGCTCGCGATCGACGGCATGGTTGCTCCGCGCCACAAAGGCGTACGCTGCCCGGCGTTATGATGGCAACCTTCTTGACATCGTCTCCGTCGAGATGCTGGGAGATCCATGCGGATTTCACCCGAACATCGAGGAGCAGAGCCGAAAGCGTCTGCTCCAGTTGGACAAACGTGAGCGGCGTCTGACGTTGCGTATGTTCAGTCTGCGGCAGCGCCTGCTGGGGCTGAAGGTCATCATCGACAACGCGGCCCTGTCGGACTTTCTTGAGGGCTTCCGGAAGATCCGGTGTGCGGAAATCTTCTGCGAAGACTGCCGCTACTGCCATGCCTACGCCGAACGGGCGGTGTACTATGATCGCGACGAGGCCGCGCGTCTCGTCGAGGACATCGGCGAGCTGATCGATGAATCCACGACCGCAAAGTGGTAGCTTCGCGTTCGGCCGCGGCCATGGTGCAGGGCTGCAAGACGGTGGCGAATTGGAGGGCGCCGATTTCCTACGGATAACAAAGGGGAGGGAAAGAGTGGCCGATATAGATTTTGAATATTTGCGGGAAGCCATAGACGGTATCGACAATCAGATACTGAAGTTGCTCAACGACCGAATGGGGTTTGCTCAGAAAATAGGCAAACTCAAACAAAAGACCGGAGGGGCCGTCTATCGACCTGATCGGGAGCAAGCGATTTTAGATAGATTGAAGTCCATCAATAAAGGGCCGTTGAAAGATTCTGGCATCGACACAATCTTTTTGGAGATCTTTTCCGTGTCAAGATATCTCCAGCAACGTTAGGGTAGAGCTTAAATTATTTCCATTCTTTGAATATTTGCGCCAAGGGATGTAAAGGTCTCATAAAAGTTGGGAAAAGACACTTTTACGTATTCAGCGTCGTCGATAATGGTCTCCCCTTTGGCGATCATAGCTGCAACAGCGGTGGCCATAACGATACGGTGGTCGTGGCGGCCATCTATATGTGTTCCCTTCAAATTTGATTGATATATGGTCAGACTATCGGGAGTTTCTTCAAAGCGCCCTCCCATCTTGGATAGTTCTTCCATGATGGACTTTGTTCGATCAGTCTCTTTGAGGCGGCTTGCTTCCACATTTTTGAGTACAGTCTTGCCTCTTGCCTTGCAGCCTAACACAGCTAATGCGGGTACTGCGTCCGGAGTGCCCGAGCAGTCTATCTCTATTCCATTGAGCTCGCTGCCACCCTCAATAACTACCGTTTTTCCATGGTCACGGAAAGTCACATTACCTCCCATATCTTTGATTATGTGAGGATACATCCGTTCGCCGGCGTAATCATTAGGGTCCATTCCTGTGAAGGTTACCTTCGAGTCGGTTATGGCTGCTGCAACCATCGGATACCCCGAACTCCCCCAGTCCGCTGGAATTTCAGTTTCAAAACTCTTGTACTTCTGGCCTCCTGGAATTGTGAATTCGTCGTAGTCCTTATGAGTAATAGTTCCCCCGGCTATCTTCATCCAGCCCATGGTCATATCAACGTAAGGACGTTCCATAAGGTCGTCTTCCATTATAGTAACTCCTTCTGTGCTGAGAGCGCCGGCGATCAAAAGCGGGCTAAGCCATTGGGAGTTAACACCCGGGAGTTTGGTCTTGCCGCCTTTGATAGGACCTCTGATTACCAGGGGAGCGCTTCCAGAGTCACGAGTTGAGAAAACCTCTGCGCCCAAATCGTTCAAGGAGTCAATGAGGGGCTGTGCGGGCCTCCTGCATATTTGGTAATCCCCTGAGATTACCGAAAAACCTTCTATCAAGGAACTTATTGCGCAGAGCAAATAGAATCCGGTGCCGGAGTTGCCGGCGTCTAAAACGCAACTCGGTACCTTGGGCTGGTTGGCTACCCCTTCGAAGACCCACTCATCGTGTTGTGAGGTGTCGATTTTAGCCCCCAAAGCACGCATCATTTCTACTATTGAGAAACTATCTGCGCCAGGAAGAGGATTCTTCACCCTGGAAACCCCTTCAGCAAGAGAGGCCAGCACGATGGCGCGTGCTGACGCAGACTTGTTGCCAGGGATTTTCGTGGTTCCCTGAAGAGAAGTTTTTGTCACAATAAATTTCATGCTTGATCTCCTTTCTGTTTTCACTTTTTCCACGGAATGCAAAGTTTTTCCAGCCTGTCAATAAGCCAGGAAAAAATCAGACCAAGCATTGAAAGGATGGAAATACCAAACATGAGCTTTGTGGTCTGCATCAGGTCAGCTGAGGTCAGGATTAAAAATCCAATGCCTGCATCTGCTGCGATCATCTCTGCCGCTACCACTAACAGCAATGCGATCCCAATGCCCAACTTCAGCCCTGCGAAAATCATGGGCAGGGCACTGGGCAAAATCACTTTGCGGATGATTCGTTGAGGGTTGGATCCGAGAGAGATGGCCGCCTTTATGAGCACGGGATCAGCGTTTCGTACCCCCGTATAGACATTGATCACCATGGGAAAAAAGACGCCCAATCCGATCACCGTGATTTTTGAATATTCACCGATCCCGAGCCACAGGATAAGCAGGGGCAGGATTGCGATCTTGGGTATGGGATAGGTTGAGGCAATGATAGGGTTACCGATACTCTCGGCCACGGAAAAAAACCCCAAGAGAATGCCCACGAAGGTGCCGATGATCACGGCGCAGGAAAAGCCCCAAAAGATGCGCCACAGGCTGGCGCCTATGTGATGGAAAATCTCTCCGCTCAATACCATCTTATAGCCCGTGACCAGGATAGCGCTGGGAGCAGGCAGGAAAAGGGGTGACACAAGACCCAGTCGGGCGATCAGTTCCCACACTCCAAACAAACCAAGAATGAAGATGAGGCTGATCAGGCGGTGCTCCCGCCGTATCATAAATACCGTCTTGTCCTGCACCACGGTCTCAGCGAGGGGCTGGCGATCTCTGCTCACGGTTTCTCCTCTGTCAGGGCCTCCATGGCCTGGCCGCGAATGTGCTGCCAGATCTGATCCACATAGGACAGAAATCGCGGTTCCAGCATAATGTGTTCCTGGCGCGGCCTGGGCAGATCAATGGGGATTATTCGCTCCACACGGCCGGGCCTGCGGGACAGAACCGCCACACGATCGCCTAAAAATACCGCCTCCTGAATGTTGTGCGTGATGTATAGAACGCTTTTCTGGGTCTTCTCGTAGATTTGCGACAGTTCGCCCTGCATAATGGTGCGCGTCTGAGCATCCAGGGCGCTGAACGGCTCATCCATGAGCAGTAGCCAGGGGTCGTTTGCCAGGGCCCGCGCGATGGAAACCCTCTGCTTCATCCCTCCGGAGAGCTGGTGAGGATATTTTTTTTCAAACCCGGTTAGACCCACCAGATCAATATAGTACCGAACAATTTTCTGTCGATCTTTGCGGGGCAGGCCGCGCTCCTCCGGACCATAGACCACATTTCGCTCCACAGTCCGCCAGGGAAAGAGGGCAAATTCCTGAAAAACCACCGCCGTATGGGGCCGCGATTCATCCGGTATGCCCTCAAATACCACCTTCCCTGATGTGGCAGGAAGGAGACCGGCCACAATGTTGAGCAGCGTGGATTTACCGCACCCCGAAGGCCCCACAACCACCAGAAATTCATTTTCTTCATTGCTCAGGTTGATGTCCCTGAGGGCCTCAATGTGCTCGCCGGTCCCATCCTCAAAGGTTTTGCTGATGTTTTCAATTACAACGCGCATGATTGCCCGTTTGATCCCCTTTTAGGGCTTAAATCCCAGGTCTTTCATGGCCTGCTCCCAGATGGAGAGGTCCACAATATTTTTGGCATCCAACTTTTTACCGACCAAACCGTGATTGTAATACCAGTCGATCTGGTGCTGGATATCCTCATCATAAAGACGGCCGTTTCGATCATTATAATTGAGACCCTTTGCAATGAGCTTCGGTTTGCGGCCAGTGTACTTGGAGATGATCTGCATAACTTCGTCAAAGTGGGGTCCCTTGACCGTTTTGCCATCTTTCTTGATCAAACAGTTATCATAATAAAACCGACAGGCCTTTATATAGGCCCGCATGAAGGCCACGGACGTCGCTCTGTCCTCTATCATCTTATCACCGAAAAAAATGACCGCTATCTGGTAAGCAAGATAGTCACTCACCCACAGCATACGGTGCCCCATCTTTTTGGCCTCCATGACCGAGCAGAACGGCTGGACCATGAAAGCCGTCTCGATCTGGTCCGATGCCACCGTATCCATCATGCTTTTAACGCCTCCCAGCGGGGTGACCTTCACGTCTTCTAAGGTCATCCCGTTTTTCTCCAACATATTCCCTAACATATAATGAAACGTGGATCCGATCTGAGTCACACCCACACGATGACCTTTGAGGTCCTTAAGCGTGCGCAGGCCCTTGTCCCATGCCTTTTTGCTGACCATGATACCGCAGAGCTGATAGCCCTCCCACTCACGGCCTTTGTCCGCAACAACCTTCATCTTAAAACCACCGGCAATGGCGTTATAAAGGCCGGCAGTGATCCCCGTTGCACCCACAACGATATCCCCGGAGGCCATGGCAACAGCCACGGGTTGCGCAGACCTGAAAAAGACCTGCTCGATATCCAAACCCTGTTCCTTGAAGAACCCTTTCTCCACCGCAATAAAGATGGGCGCGGAAGAGGTCAATTTGAGTACTCCGACCTTGACCTTGGTTGCGGCCTGGGCCGTCGACAACATGAGCAGCAATGCAGCTACCACCACTCCAAAGAAAACACCTTTTTTTCTCATGATCAACCCTCCCTTTCACGAATTACCACCTATGGTATCCGTCCGAAAATAATACTCCAAAACGATTGAAAAACTCTCATCCTATTCCTATGATTTCGAGTGACACCACCTCCTTCAGATGAGGTCTTCTCTCATCCCGGCATGAGTAACTTCATAAATTCATCCGCAATCTTTTTCGCAAATTTATCATCATTGATGTATGAGTCTAACTCAATTAGAGGAATGCCGTCATCAAGATTTTGCTTAAGCGTATTAAGGAGTGCCTTGTCGGCCTCAGGATTCCAGTACGGCTTTTGAGGGCAGTCGAGTGTGGACAGTCCTTCTTTGGGCCAGATGACAACGACGGGTCCCTGGGATTGATTTAACTTGCCGGCAATCGATTTTCCGAGGCGCCTGTTGTCCTCTATGTTTGTTCGCACCAAGGTAGCTTGAGGATTATGACTGTAAATGTTTCTATGTTCGTATTTTGGAAGAACCGTTTCAGGACCTAAAAAATTAATAAAATCAGCGCTGCCGGGGACAATTATTTGAGGGATTCCCCTTTTTCCCGCGGCTGTGAAACGATCCGGGCCGGCAGATGCAAGCCCCCCCATCAGCTCATTGGTGACCTCGTTAACCGCCAGTTCGATCACACCGATAACTTCCTCGGATTTCACGTAGTCCTCTAATGCCTCACCGCCCGTGCCAATGGTATGGAAAACCAGGACCGCGTACCCTTCGGCTTCAAGCATCCCCTTCACCGCCATCCCGCACTCCGTCACTGTTCCATTCATGCTCATGACCACAAGAGGCCTATCGAGGCCCTCAGGGACCTCAATTTCCATCATGCCGGCCATGGCGCCTGCCGCATTTGTCAGGATCCGGCGAGTAAGACGGTTGATTCCGGCCAGATCAGCTACAGGAGGTACGATCACCACGTCTTTTGAACCAATATAGGGCCGGGGGCCCGCCTGGGTAACCTTTGTAGAAACAAGCAGTTTAGGGAAACCGAGACGCAATGACTTGAGCGTAGGCGCAACAATCGTAGACCCCTGTCCCCCTCCGATGGCCAAAAGGCCCTGAATACGTCCTGATTCCACAAGGGGATAAATTATTTTCTTCAGACCTGCGCCCATGATATTCTGGGCAAAGGCCTCATCTCCCTTCTCCTTCAGAGTTTCAATGTCTGCCCCGCCGGCCATTGCGATCTCATCTCTCGTAATGTCCGCCTCGAGATCTGATTTTCCCAAGATCCCGGTATCTGCAATGAGAACAGTGTGCCCCCGCTTGAGGATCAAAGACTTCAAGAGATCTGTTTCCTCGCCCTTTGTATCCAGGGTTCCTACGATGACAACTGTTTTGCTCATTCTTCAACCCACATTTCACATGTGCCAATCCACATTTGGGGAAAAGGGCATTCTCGGACAGCCTCCGCGCCTTAACGGGCAGGGCTCCATCATCCTATACATCTTTGAACAGGTCTGACCATTTAGAGAGGACCTTTTCCCTTAATTCCGGACCGGCTACGTTAGTCGGCGGAAATTTATCTTTCCAGTGGTAAGGCCTGCAGGCGTTTATAAACACCTTTGCCGTTGTGTAATCTTTTTTAGCGCGTTTATCCGGATTGAGCATCGGGTCTAACGGGCTGGTCAAAAATCCTGGAACAATATCAATATACTGCTCGGGATCACAGCGTGTGCAGACCGCCCAAAGCACCTCATCCAAATTGGAGGGGTCGATGTCTTCATCCACAGTGATAATATATCTACCGGTGCAGGCCCCTCCCTGCAGAAAGGCGCCGGCCAAAGTGCCCACCTGTTTTGCATGTCCGAGATATCTCTGCTTAAGAGATACGACAGCAATAATTCGGTCTCCAGGGCCATGGACATAGACCCCCCTGATATCCATCATTCCTGCCTTTTCCAGTTCATTCCAAAGGAAGGTTGCCGTATGGACGGGAATGGGAAACCATGTATTGACCGGTGGTTTTACCGGGGGCTGACCAAAGAGAATGGGATTATTCCGGTGGTACAGTGTCTTGATGTGTACTACCGGTTCATTCCTCGTACCCGAGGCATAATAGCCCTGCCACTCGCCAAAGGGACCTTCCTGACGGCTGTCTTCTTCTGGCGGTGGTGAAAAACCACAGGCCACTATTTCAGCGGTTGCCGGGATGGGGAGGCCTGTTTCAGGATCAATAATGACCTTAACACCCTTGCCTTTAATATAACCCGCCATGTCATACTCCGATGTACCCCATGGCAGAGGGATGGTGGACAGGGCAAACAGAAGCGGGTCTTGGCCAAAACACATGGCCACGGGGCATGGTTTACCCATTGCCCAATATTTTTCACGCATGATGGTAGCATGTTTGCCGGGTGAGGCATAAAAGGCCAGGGTGGTCTTATCCTGGATCATAACCCGGTAGGTCCCAAAATTGACCCATCCCTCATCGGGATCTCTCGTTATGGTGATAACGCCTGTGCCAATATAGCGACCTCCGTCATGGGTATGCCACTTAGGAGTGGGAATCTTATAAATGTCGATATCATCCCCTTTAAGGATATTCTCCCTGACGGGGCCGTCTTCGACCTCCACCGGTGGTATTGGTTGGAATTTATTCCACTTATTTTTCCACTCCGCTACACATTCGAGTTTTGTCATCTCTTCAGGAAAACCGAAGGCCAGCCGCTGTCCTATTTCATGGTGCATGAGGTTTGTGGCCACACGAAATCCCTTGGTATATCCCTTGATCTCATCGAAGACCAGACCGGGACCCTGTCGCTCCGCCATCAGTTCGTTGATAGTCCCAATTTCAAGATCCCAATCCGCACCGTTTACAGTTGAAAGCCTGTTTCTTTCTCTTAAGGCATCCAAAAAATCTCTCAAATCATCAATCATGGCGAAGACCTCCTTCATTAGAGTTTCACATTATGAACCTATATTTCATTTATTTATGATTTATCATCACTCTTTAATGGGTGTCAAGAAATAAATGAATATCTCTTTAGATTTTGAGCAAAGTCCCTTCCGGAGATATCTTCTGTTGACATCTTTCTCTTCCATTCGTAGAATATGCACTGAAACTTGCATGAAAACCAATGCAAACATGCAAGATTCAGAATCAATAATAATATATAGTGTCTGAATGAAAACTGTCTTTTTCGCCCATATCTGCGTCAGACTCAAATTTTAATCCTCGAAATACTCAATGTATTCCTGCGGTTAAAATTTTCGCCTTCCTTGATCTGAACGAAAAATCCTAGTTTTCGTTCTGACACTATGTAGTTTCATGATATGAAAATGAATGAAGAATCTATTTATAGGGTGCAGTCCTTAGAGAGGGCTTTGGATATTCTTGACTGCTTCACTTTTCAGAACAGAGAAATGAGTCTGTCTGAAGTCGTCAAGTTTACCAAACTCAACAAAACGACCGCAAAACGACTGATTTCAAATTTGACATATCGAGGTTACCTCCTACAAGATCTTAACACCAAACGCTACCAATTGGGGTTACGCCTGTTTGAATTAGGCGGCATTGTTTTTTCTTCCTTTTCCCTTCGTAAGACTGCAGCACATCCCATGACTCATCTTCAGCATGAGACAGAGGCAACCATCCTATTAGGGGTAATGATGGAAAATCAATTGGTCTATGTGGACAAACGAGAAGGCCGCGGAATGATACGTATTTCATCAGATATCGGCTGGCGAAGACCTCTGCACTACGGCATGTTAGGTATGATTTTGATGGCCTACCTCAGAGCAGAAAAGGCAAAAGAAATATTAAAGGGAAATCCGTTGGAACCTCATACCCCTCATTCCATTACCGATCAGGACGCGTTCAGTCTTCGCTTAGAGAAAATCCGGAAAGACGGTTGTGTCGTAGAGACGGAGGAAGCTGTGGAGGGAATCATTGGCATCGCCGCTCCTATCAGAGATTTTTCCCGGGAAGTCGTGGCCGCCCTCGGTGTGGCCTTACCTATCAGCCAGAGTAGTGAAAAGGAAGTCCGGCGCATCGTGAGATTAGTGAAACGCTCCACAAATGAAATCTCTACCGGTCTGGGCTATTTGAAAATTTGATCAAACCTTCCCTCACTAAGGGCTCAACAATAAATATCTTCACATTTTTGCATCCCGTCTATCACGTCATCTTTGTCCGATCTCAAACCATAAAAACATCAAAATAGCCTGCTATTCCATCAGCTTTTGTGATTTGAGATCAAACA
>JAOZQV010000426.1 GCA_029932035.1 Deltaproteobacteria bacterium
CATACCCTCCACGGTAAGTAGTGTCTGAATGGACGAAGATGGGGTGCTGCATAAGCACTACCCAGTAACTGTTCAGCAGTGCCCCATATTCGTATAGTCAGGACTTCGAAGCATACTAATGCAATTGCATATTCCGGTCCATTCCGGCCACCTATTCCGACTGATTCCGGCCACCCATTCCGGAGCATTCCGGCCGGGTTGATTTAAGTTTAAAAACGCGACGCTGGATAAATTTGTTAGCAACTTGTAGTCTTCCTCATTTTGTCTGAGGAGGATTCAAATAATGGCAAAAGGACGATTATCTATGCGTAAAACCAAAGAGATATTAAGGCTCAAATTTTTTCACAAGAGGAGCAATCGCAAGATTGCCAAAAGCTGTGGAGCATCCCGCAGCACTATTGCAGATTACCTCTCTCGCGCTGAAAAAGCTGGGCTGGCCTGGCCCCAAATAGAAACAATGGATGAAGGCGCTATTGAAGCAAAGCTATTCCCCCATCAGCCAAAAGAAACAAAATCAGGGCGAAAGATGCCGCCTATGGAGGTGATGCATCTTGAACTCAGGAAAAAGGGGGTTACTCTGCAATTGCTCTGGCATGAGTACAAATATGTAAACCCGGAAGGCTACCAGTATAGCCAGTACTGCGATTTGTATCGGCAGTGGTGCCAGAAGTTAGATGTCTCTCTCAGACAACGACATCGTGCCGGTGAGAAGCTTTTTATCGATTATGCAGGGCAGACTGTTCCGATTATCAATCCAGCCACAGGAGACTCAAAAGAAGCTCAGATATTTCTAGCGACACTTGGTGCCAGTAACTATACCTTTGCCGAAGCCTCACCATCCCAGGAATTACCGTTTTGGATCCAATCACACATCCATGCCTTTGAATATTTTGAAGGCATCCCCGAACTTCTTATTCCTGATAATCTAAAGTCAGGGGTTAGTAAGGCCTGCCGTTACGAGCCAGACCTGAATCCAACGTACCATGAACTGGCCATGCATTATGGGACCACGATCATACCGGCCAGGGTCCGAAAACCAAAAGACAAAGCCAAGGTTGAAAATGCCGTAAAAGTAGCAGAAAGCTGGATACTTGCGGCTCTCAGAAAACATACCTTTTTCAGCATGACCGAGCTGAACCAGGCGATCTCTCATAAGCTTGAAGACCTCAACAACAGGAAATTCCAGAAGCTGGATACGACCCGGCGTGAACTTTTCCTCACGATTGACAAGCCAGTTCTGAGACCCCTTCCCAGGCATTGCTATGAATATGCCGACTGGACTAAATCCCGGGTTAATATGGACTACCATATCGAGGTGGATCGCCACCATTACAGCGTACCCTACCAGTTGGTAAGAGAACTCCTGGATGTCCGGATCACTGTCACCGTTGTTGAGGTTTTACACAAAAATCGGCGTGTTGTCAGCCATGTTCGCAGCTATGAGCAAGGAGGTCAAACCACCTTGACAGAGCACATGCCAAAATCGCATCAGAAATACCTTGAGTGGACACCCTCACGGCTTCTCAGTTGGGCAGAAAAAAACGGACCTAATACCAGTCGCTTATTCAATAAAATCATGAAAACAAAAACTCACCCTGAACAGGCTTTCAGGTCTTGCCTGGGCATCATGCGCCTTGAAAAACCTTACTCTGCAGAACGTCTGGAAGCAGCATGTACAAGGGCCTTTTTTATAAAATCCTATGCCTATAAAAGCGTTGAATCAATCCTCAAAAACGGGCTTGATCAGCTACCGCCTCCCTTTGAAGAGGCACAGATAAGAAAGACTCCGGTAAACCATCCCAATATTCGTGGAAATCAGTATTACAGCTAAAAAAGGAGAATCATCATGCTCAACGAACAGACAATGGACAAACTTCATGATATGAAACTAAACGGGATGGCCGATGCTTTCAAGGAACAACTGGAGCAGCCTGATATACACCACCTTACCTTTGAAGAGCGGTTTGGCCTGCTGGTAGATCGTCACTGGACATGGAAAGAAGACCGGAGAATGAAACGTCTTCTTCGAAATGCGAAACTCAAAATAAACGCCTGTATTGAGGATATCGATTATAGAAAACCACGCGGAATCGATAGATCCGTTGTATTAAGGCTTTCCAGCTGTCAATGGATCAATAGCACCCAGAACATCATTATCACGGGTCCCACCGGTGTGGGAAAAACTTATCTTTGCTGTGCCTTTGCCAACAAAGCCTGCAGAGAAGGATTTGCAACCTTGTACAAAAGGGCGCCGAGACTCTTCCAGGAAATCGCTATATCCAGAGCAGATGGGAGTTATGCCAAACTGATGAACAAGTATGCTAAAACAAAGCTTTTGATCATTGACGACTTCGGCCTTGCACCTTTAACAGACTCAGAAAGAAGAGAACTCCTTGAAGTCATAGAGGACAGGCAGGGGCTTTCATCAACAATCATTGTAAGTCAGGTTCCCATCGATAAATGGCATGAAAATATAGGGGATCCAACCATTGCTGATGCAATTTTGGATCGAGTCATTCATAATGCTCATAAGTTTGAACTTGAAGGAGATTCAATGAGAAAAATTCTCTTGGCCTCAGGCAAATGAGGGCAACGAAAGGAAAAAGGAATTCTGTCCGATTTGAAAAGGGGGCCAGCCCCCTTTACCCCCGGAGTTTACCGCATTGGGGAGCCCCGGATAAACCGGGAGACTCGTTAATAGATTGTTTATCCGTTAGCTCATCATCCGGCGCTCAGGTCGCTCTCCAGCGTTGCCCTATCCTCCGAATGAATGTAGAAACTATACCAATAAATTTAAAAATTGTCAACCTTTTTATTTTAAAAAACAATTGGTTATATCAATATTGAAAGGAGGAAAAAGGGTTGTCTGTTATGCGTGTAGCAAACCGAAATCTCGACTGAGTCTACAAGATAAATTAAAATGCAAAAGGAGAAGAAGCTTGACGAAAACTAAGAACTCTGAGACATAAGGGATAATTCAGCGTCGCTTCATTCCAGCCTGGCCGGAATGCGCCAGAATAGGTGGCCGGAATGGAGTGGAATGGGTGGCCGGAATGCTCTGGAATGGGTGGCCGGAATCACCGGAATACGCA
>JAOZQV010000427.1 GCA_029932035.1 Deltaproteobacteria bacterium
GAAAATTTCAACCACAGGAATATATTAGATATTTCGAGGATTGAAATTTGAGCCTGACGCCGAGATTGGCTAAAAGGGGGCGTTTTGCAAAGGTCTTAAAACGGGGTTTTCAATCAACAACGATTTATAGCCCTAAGATCGACCTGATGTCAAAATATTCCTGCATTTTCTATCGAGATCATTCCTTCGGCGGCGTTCCACCTAATTTCTCCACCTCTTTGGCCGCGTTCGTCGTTTTTGCCTCTGCCTTTGCTACTCGCCGGCCCGCCTTGTCTGCCTGGTCTCGGGCTTCCTTTACCTCAGCGTTTATTTTTGCCTGAGTTTCCCCATCATCCCCTGCTTCACGTGCGGCCCTTGATTTATCCAGTTTTTTCTCCAATTTATCGAGGGCTTCAGCAGCTTCCTTTTCCTTGTCCCGGGACTTCTTTTCTGCATCTGATAGAGCGTCAAGTGCGGCAGCCATATCCCCTGCCGTCCCCTCCTCCGGATCTGCATCTAATTCTATGTCTTCGCTCGCCAAGACCAGGGCCACCATCGGCAACTGTTCCAAAAATGCCCCGATCTCACGGCCAAGAGGCCCGACAATCTTATCGCCTGAAAAGCGGAACGGGAAAAAGACCATCGAAGCGTTAGACGAGTGCGTGGCTACAGAAGCAGCGGTGACCTCTTCTACTATTTCCGGTTTGGCATCGATTCTCACCTCTTCCAGAATCTTCCGGAGGTCTTCGGCGCTTTCCTCTTCCTCCCCGGCATGACCCATGGCGAAGACATGAATGGGGGTTTCCTCCCAGCCCTCATTCCGGGTAATAAGATAGGCTAACAGGAGCATGAGCCGGCTCGTGGAATCATTGACCCACCAAACATCTATCCGGCGTTCGCCGGCAGGTTTGACCTTAATCACATCACACGCTCCCTCCCTCGAATGTAATGCAATTATGTTGCATCCGAGCCGAAACGCCACTCGAAGATCTGTCCTGTAACGCAATTCCTTCAGGCCAGGAATTCCCTGGGGAAGATGGCCCGGCCATTTAACAAGAATCGTATTTACCTTCAGGGGGCCAATGCCGGCTGTCTGTACGAGGAGATGAATCCCAATATGCAGGTCAGGGGTGAAAAGGACGAGTGGAAAGGCCTTGACTCCAATCTCTGATATCTCCTTGCTAAGCTTTGATTTTGCTTCGGACTGGAATTTAAGCATTTTAACCCCAGTCCCCTCTAAGAGTGCAGCCGCTGTTGTAAGACCGCCGCCCCCCTCGATCCAGGCCGCAAAGGTCAGCAATTCCTTTCGGATCTCCGGGCCATCGGCAAGCACAAGGAGTTGAGGTCGCCAGTCTCTTGGGTGCTCCGGTTCAGATGCAGCGGCAAGAAGATGTTCCCTCACACGCTGAAGGTGGTAAGAACGCCGGCTGTCAGCCCATCTTGAGGGACCCGAGGTCCTTTTTAGGTACTGGTAGATGGCGAAGAGAGCGGAAATGGCCACAGCTCCCGCCGTTGGATCGATGGCAAGCATCAATCCTGAGCATGCCAGAAAACCGGCAAGGCTCACTTTAGCGTCAAACCAGCGAAACTTTGGCCTGAAGGAGGGGCTGGATCCTCGCGCTTCAAAGAATGTTGCGTAGTTAAGAAGTCCGTAGGATATGAGGAAAAACATGGATACCACCCGCGCTATCACGTTCAGATTTCCGAGGGCAATAACGCTCAACGCAATCCCGGTGGTAAGGATAACACTGCGTCGCGGGTTTCCCTTTGGGCCTGATCCTTTTGAAAAGGGAAGGAGGAAGGGGAATATACGGTCCCCTGCAAGGGATTGAAGAACCCGTGGCGCCCCCAAAAATGAGGCCATGGCCGAAGAGAGGGTGGCGGCAATGACCCCGGCGTCGATCAGGGCTGCAACGCCTGCCACGCGCTTCATTGCCGTGTAGTCGGTTTTCATAAGGTCACCAGGTAAGGCCCCGGCAAAAACGACCGCCACAGAGTAGTAGACTAAAATGGAGATCCCCACGGCAAGAAAGGTGCCTACTGGAAGACTCCTGCCCGGATCTTTGAGATCTCCGGACATGCTTACACCCTGGGTAAAACCAGTGACAGCAGGGAAAAAGATGGCAAACAGAACCCAGAAATTCGAGCCACCGGGGGAGTGTAGCCAGTTTGTGGCAAAAATCGCCCTGTCCCATCTGACAAATCCGCCCGCAAAGAAGGAAAAAAGCGCTGCCACGAGCAGGGCCATGACCACATACTGAAGCCGGGTTGCCCAATCAGCGCCTAACCATGCAAAGACAAAAAGAAATGAAACTGCCGCAGTGGCAATCACCTGGGACCCGACCCTGAAATCGGCCGGCAACATCGACGCCAACGCTTCACCGAAACCGATGCAGTAAAAACCCACAGAGACTGATTGAGCTAAGAAAAGAACGATGCCGATTGCACCCCCGTATTCCAGTCCGAGGGTCCTGGATATGAGATAATAATCGCCACCCCCCCTGACCTTGATGTTTGTGGCAATGGCAGACAGAGAAATAGTTGTCAGGACTGAAATAGCATTGGCAAGGGTGATTATTATCAGGGTATAAAAGAGGCCTGCACTACCGACGACATACCCCAATCTCAAGAAAAGAATAATGCCGAGGATGGTTAAAATACTGGGAGTGAATACACCGGAAAATGTGCCCAGGCTACCCTTGATGGGCACGGGAGCTGTTTTCGTACGCAGCTTTTCCATGGTTGTCAACACATTTCCCCCAGGGGCCATCTTGGTCATCTGTGGATGATCTTAGCCTCCCCGGGACACATCGATAGCCGTTTTTATAATTGTAGCCGTTCACGGGTTCAGGGGTTAAGGGATGAGATAGCTTCCCTATTTCATAATCTTAATCATAATCCTAATCTTACTCAAAACGATTATGATTAAGAGTACGATTAAGATTATGATACGCCTGTAAAGAGACCTTTTTACAGGAAATTCTGAATCTGTGAACGTTTGCCTATAACTGTATGAGGATAGGACTATATGAGAAAGGGGCCTGTGAGTCAAGGTTGAGCCCTTTCCTCCCCTCTTGACTCCATCCCTCCCGGGGATGTATAAACATCGA
>JAOZQV010000083.1 GCA_029932035.1 Deltaproteobacteria bacterium
AAATTGGTCAAGATAGGTCCCCGAAAAATTCTGGAGCAATCCGATCATGATCCCCCCGACAATGGCCCCCGGGACAGAATTCAGCCCGCCCAAAACCACGGCAGGGAGCACCAGCAATCCTAAGTGGCCCACTGAAATATTGATCCCATTGATGTTCCCGAGAAGGGCCCCGCCCACGCCGGCACTCATAAAGGCAATGGCCCATGCCGCCGCATAGACAAACCGAGCGCTGACCCCGAGAGAGAGCGCGGCTGTTTCGTCATCGGCAGTGGCCTGCATGGAAAGACCCCAGCGGGTATATTTAAAAAAAGATACAAATATGATAAGCAGAACAATAGAAAGGATGAAAGACCAGAGATACACGGGAGACATCTTGAGAATGCCGACCGTAATCGGTTTGATATCAAAGACGGGGGGCGTGAAAACCCTTGTGTCTGATCCCCAGATATATCCGACGAGTCCTTTTAAGAAGAAGGAGATCCCCACCGTCACCATGATAACGGCGAGGATAGGCTCCCCGATGAGCTTGTCCAAAAAAATGCGTTCGGTCAAAAAGCCGAGAACAATTCCCACAAGCAGGGTAAGCAGCACGGCAGGAATAAAGGGGATTCCTATGGCGTAAAAGGTATACGTCACATAGGCCCCGACAAGGGTCAACTCGCCCATGGCGAGATTCAGGACGCCAGAGCACTTGTAGATAAGGACCCACCCCAAAGCAACCAGGGCGTAAATGCCTCCCACCATAATACCTGTGGTCAAGCTCATGAAAAACAGCTCCATTCTTCTCCTCCTTCTTTTTTCCTTACTGCATACTCCCTACACACTAATCTTCTGAATATGCAGGTCGGTCTTTATCCGTTGTTCCCTGCCATCTTCATAGGTAATTGTCGTATCCATATGAACGATGTCCGCATCAGAATAGAGGGCATCCACAATATCCTTATACCTATTGCCCACAAATGCCCGTCTCAGTTTGGAGGTCCTTGTCAGTTCTTCATCATCCGCGTCAAACACCTTGTATAGATTGACAAATTTGTTGATCTTCGCAGGTCCTGGAAGGTCCTTATTGGCCTCTTCAATCTGTTTCTGGACCAGGTCATAGACCTCCGGTTTCTGGGACAATTCCGGATAGCTGGTGTAGTTGAGCTTCTTGTCATCGGCCCATTTCCCCACCACGGCATAATCTATACACATCACGGCCGTTACATAGTCCCTGTTATCGCCTATGGCCCATACCTCCTGGACAAAGGGGCTGAATTTCAATCGGGTCTCAAGGTATTGGGGCGAAAAAGGTCTTCCGTCATTTAAGGTCATGACATCCTTGGAACGGTCAAAGACCACGAGATGGCCATCTTCATCAATAAATCCCCTGTCACCCGAATATAGCCATTCATCCACTAAAGTTTTTGCGGTAGCCTCATCATTCTTATAATACCCGATGAACACCGAAGGGCTTTTTGTGAGAATCTCACCCTCTTCCGTTATCTTGATCTCTGTTTCAGGGATCGGTGTTCCCACTGTATCATACTTGATATCGCCATCTCTATGGACAACAGAAATACCGGCCACTTCTGTCTGGCCGTATATCTGTTTGAGATTAACACCGAGGGCGTGAAAAAATTTGAAATGATCCGGACCCATGGCTGCACCGCCCGTGTAGCAGTGTCTGAGCCTCGACAGACCTAAGTGGTCCTTAAGCTTTTTCTGCATGGTTATAGAGGCAATCCAGTTCAGGAACTTCCATTGCAGGGGAACCGGTTTTTTTTCAAACCTGAGACCCGCGGCCTTATAACCCACTTTGGTGGCAAATTCGTAGATCTTTCTTTTAATCCAGGTGGAATCTATATATTTTACCTGGACCTGGCGGGTCATCCCCTCATAGAGCCTGGGAGGAGCGAACATCACGTGGGGACCGATCTCCCGGATATTCTCCTGGGCCGTTTCCGGCTCCTCGGGGAAATTGAGGGTATATCCCATCTGAAGACCGCACGATATGGACATCATCTGCTCCCCGATCCAGGCAAAGGGGAGATAGGAGACAAAATCATCAGTGTCATAACAGGGGTCAACGGCCATGAGGTGCTTCCCCATGGTGAGCATATTCCAGTGGGTCAGAAGAGCACCCTTGGGAAGGGCCGTAGTCCCGGAGGTGTAGAAGAGGAGGCAGACATCTTCACCATGGCCCTCATTTATCATTTTTTCAAAGAGGTCCGGCTCCTTCTTGTCAAGCTCCTTTCCGAGTTCCTGAACTTTTCTTATGCTGATGAGATACTCCTGGTGGTAATTCCTCATACCTTTGGGGTCATCCCATATTATGGTTTGCAGCTTAGGGCAATCATCTTTGATAGAGATGCCTTTATCGGCTTCCTCCTGGGTCTCACCAACAAAAAACTTAGAGTCGGAGTGGTCAATAATATATTTGACCTCATCCATCATACAGTCCTGGAACAACCATACACCGACCCCGCCGGCGCACATGGCGGCCATCTCTGCCCAGAGTCCCTCGGGCCGATTGTCCCCTATCATGGCCACCTTATCCCCGCGCTTTAACCCAAGACTGACCATGCCGAGACTGAGGTATTTGACATTGTCATAATAATCCTGCCAGGTAAAAGGGATCCATATGCCAAACTCTTTCTCGCGCATGGCCACTTTATTTTTTCCGTACTTCCTGCACTGTCTCGAAAAAAGCTTGGGAATCGTGAGGTCCTTGGTGATCTCTATCCCGGATCCGTTCATTTCTTGTTCTACCTCCTTGTGGAATACAAATCCTCTTCACCCAAATAAGCCTTTACCACTTCCGGATTCGCCTGGACCTCCTCGGGAGTCCCATCCATAATCTGGATGCCGAAGTTCAAGACATTCACGTTGTTGGATATATCCATAACCACACCCATGTCGTGCTCAACTAAGACACAAGTGACCTTCCAGCGCTTCTCCTCATTGATGTCGAGGATAAAACGGGCCATATCCTCCACCTCTTCCAAATTCAGCCCGGCGAGAGGCTCATCTAAAAGGATGAGTTCCGGGTTTAGCGCTAATGCCCGGCCTAATTCAACGCGCTTCTGGAGACCATAGGGAAGCATGTGAGCCGGCTTGTCCCTGATACTTTCAATCTCTAAGAGATCGATAATCTCCTCCTCAATAAACTTCCTGGACGTAATCTCTTCCGCCTTTGTCTTCCCCACATAAATAGACCCACTGAAGATACCGCTCTTGAGATGTATGTGCCTCCCCAATCGGATGTTGTCGAGGACCGTCATCCCCCCGAAAAGCTCTAACTTCTGAAATGTTCTGGAAATCCCGAGTTCTGCCCGCCTGTATGGTCGTAAGCCGTTGACCTTCTGGCCTTTGAAAAAAATATTCCCCTTCTGAGGCTTGTAAAGACCATTGATACAGTTCATCATCACAGTCTTGCCTGCGCCGTTTGGACCGATAATCGAGTGAATCTCACCCTTCCTCACCTCTAAGCTGACACCAGCCAAGGCGGCAACCTTGCCAAATGACATGTGGACATCTTCGAGCTTAAGAATTATGTCGCCTTCCTTGAGTTCCCCCCCCTGAACCATATCACGGGCCTCCATTATGCGCTATGTTATTGTTTTTTCGTGGTATTACAAACAAACTCAGTGAAATCTGACGATCGGCAGAAACACGGAAAAGCACGAGTTACTAATTGTGGCCATTACAACCCTTAAGCACTTTAAGGTAACAGCGTGGCCAACCTCCAAAATAACCGATCAATACCAAGCAACTCCATTACCCATTCCCTTTATTTTTGTCAACAAAAATATGTTAACAAATGCTCCAAAAAAGATTAATAACCACGATGAAATAGTATCTACAGCTATGATTAGGCTACCTCTTAACTATTTAAAAAAATCTGGATTCATTTCGGGGATAAAATTCTTACGGCATTGACCTAAGAAATACTCATCCGTCATCCCGGCGACGAAATCCCGCACAATCGCTGCCGCAGGGGTCTGTTCCACATATTTCGGCGACATTCCCTCCAGGAACCCCTTGTATATGGCGGAATTCTCATTCCCTGTTTCGAGATCCTCAAGATACTTTTTAAACAACAACTCAAACATAAGCTTAATCTTGGTAGTTTGCCCTTTGACCCTGCTGTCTTGATAAATATATTTTCCATTAAATTCCTTAAGCTTTTTCAATGCAAATCCCACATCACTGCTGAAATTCAGATCCTCCCTATTTAGACTATTCGCAGCAAGGTCCTCCACAAGGGTATAAACGATGGTCCCATTTGTATCCCCCAGAACCCGCCTGCAATCCCCCGGGATATCTTGCCGGGCAATCAAACCGAGTCTGATAGCATCTTCTATATCCCGGCCAATGTAGCTTATGGTGTCCGCCATCCTGACTACGCACCCCTCCAATGTCATGGGCCAGATATCGATGGAGGGGTCTTCCTCCTTTTTTCCTATTTCAACAATCAGGGTTTCAAAAGTTTTTTCTCTCTTTGGCGCGAGGGACTGAGAATGGATCTCTCCATCATGACAGAAAATCCCATCCAACACCTGCAGTGTCAGGTTCCATCCCTTCCCCTTTCTCTCAATCTCCTGAAGAAAGCGAACGCCCTGTATATTATGGAGAAAGCGGCCTATCTGAAGAGATTCACAAATAGCGGAAAGAAAGCCCTCTCCATCATGCCCGAAGGGAGTATGACCAATATCGTGCCCGAGGGCTATAGCCTCAATCAGATCCTCATTAAGCCGGAGAAGACGTCCTATGGTCCTTGCGATTTTGGACACAAGTTGCACGTGCAAGACCCTGTGGGTAATGTGATCATTTTTTATCAGATAAAAAACCTGGGTCTTGTCTATATAGCGAGAATAGGCCAAAGAATGGAGTATACGGTCAGAATCAACAGAAAAACTCTGTCTGTGCCCTCGTTCGATGTCATCATCCCTCTCTCTTCTCACTGCTTGACAACTAAGACAAGCCCATGGAGAAAGTCTCTTCTTCTCATTTTCATCCAGATCCTTTCTGATCCCAAGAAGCAGCTTGTTGTATATCACTCGTCTGGCTCCTCCTTGGCACCGGTTTTTGCGTACACCTTTTTGAGCTCATTCCAGACATTCCTTCCTCTTTCCGTAATAATATCGTGCGCCTTTCCTGCCACCATTCGAGACTGGGTTTCGAGATCATCATCCCTTGGAGGCGCCCCCCCTTCCTTTTTGTACTTCCAGCGCAAGATAGACCGAGCAACTCCTATCTCAGCATTTTCAGAAAGCCTTTTGATACCCTTCTTGATATTTTCATCCATGATATAATCCCCCTAATATTTTTTTCTTGCAAATTAAAATCGGCAATGTTATATATATCGGCTTATGAATTTTGGGCCTCACGGGGCAAAATGTGAGGTTGTGGGTTCCGAGGCGCCCACGGGAATTCATTCGATAATACCAAGTTAGGAGAATTAGCTCAAGGGCCAAATAGCCTAAAAATCACAGGTTCGGATTTTTGCCAGGTACCCCTGTAGCCCCACTGGGGCCGAGATGCTCCGAACTGAGGAAAAACCGGCATAGAGATCTGAAGAGATCTCACTACAAAGGAGGATTGAATGGCAGTTATCAACATGAAGCAACTTCTCGAAGCGGGCGTGCATTTCGGACACCAAACAAGACGATGGAATCCAAAGATGAAACCGTACATCTTCGGGGCTCGAAACGGGATACACATCATTGACCTTCAAAAGACGGTCAGATTAATCAGAATCGCTTATGATTTTATTGTCAGGACTGTGGCTGACGGGTACCCTCTCCTTTTTGTTGGGACCAAAAAGCAGGGACACGAATCGGTTGTGGAAGAGAGCGAACGTTGCGGTATGTTCTATGTAATCAACCGATGGCTTGGAGGCACTCTGACCAACTTCCAGACCATCAAGAAAAGTATCGCGCGCCTCAAAGAATTAGAACAAATGAAAGAAGATGGTTCCATCAATCGCTACACCAAAAAAGAAATCCTGAAGATGGATAAAGAGCTGTTTAAATTAGAAAGGAACCTCGGAGGGATCAAAAATATGGATGAACTGCCGGGGGCAGTTTTCGTAGTAGACCCCAAGAGGGAAAAGATAGCGGTACGAGAGGCCAGAAAGCTCGGCATTCCTGTGATTGCCATTGCCGACTCGAACTGCGATCCGGATGACATAGATTTCATCATACCAGGAAATGACGATGCCATTCGAGCCATAAGACTGATATGCTCCAAAGTCGCGGATGCCGCCATCGAAGGGCACGCCTTAGCAGAACAGCGATTAAGGGAAGAAGACGCATTAAGAAAAGAACAGGAGGAGGCTGCTGCGGCCGAGGAGGCAGTTGAAGCACCTGAATCGTTTAAAGGTGAGGAAGGGGGACCTGAGATCATTGTCCTTCCAAAAACAGAAAAACCGGAAACAACACCGGAAACAAAAAAAGAAAAAGATGACCAGGAACCTTCGATTGATGATTGATGATTGTTGATTGTCGATTGAAAAAGAAACACTGGGGTTTTTATAAGAATTAGGACATAGAACTGATCGTGATAAAGATAAAAAGGATCTCCGCATTTCAGGAGTACCAATCATAAATCAACAATCATAAATCATCAATCCAATGGGGGGTAAAATTGACAATATCGACTTCAATAATTAAAGAGCTGAGAGAAAAGACCGGCGTTGGAATAATGGACTGCAAGGCAGCGCTTCTGGAATGCGATGGAGACATCAGCAAGGCTATTGATCATCTAAGAAAAAAGGGGATCGCAACAGCCAAAAAGCGGGGCGGCCGCACGACTTCCCAGGGTCAGGTGCAGTCTTATATTCATGCGGGAGGAAAAATCGGGGTCTTGGTTGAGGCTAACTGCGAAACAGACTTCACCGGTAAAACCGAGGATTTCACGAATTTTGTAAAGGACATTGCAATACAGGTTGCAGCAACAAACCCGGTGGCCATCGATCGAGAAAGAGTGCCGGAAGATGTCTTAGAAAAAGAGAAAGAGATCTATGCATCGCAGGCCAAATCATCAGGAAAACCTGAAAAGATAATTGGAAAAATCGTGGAAGGAAAACTCAAGAAGTTCTTTTCTGAGACATGTCTCCTGGAACAGCCTTTTGTGAAAAATCCTGACATCACAGTCCAGGATTTAATGAATGAATTAATAGCAAAGACAGGGGAGAATATTGTAATCAAGCGAATTGTCAGGTTTCAGTTAGGAGAAACACAATGAAGGACGAGATTCTTTCAGAACTGCGCCGGAAAATGACCAAGTCTGCCGAGGCCCTTAAAAAGGAATTCAAGAGAATCCGGACGGGACGGGCCTCCACTGCCCTTTTGGAAGGGATCAAGGTAGAATGTTATGACACTCAAATGCCTCTTGAACAGGTCGCCTCTATGGCTGTCCCGGAGAGTCGCCTCATCACCATTCAACCCTGGGACCAATCCATTATCGGCGATATTGAAAAAGGGATTCTCAAGTCTGAATTGGGCCTGACCCCCATAAATGACGGCAAAATCATCAGGATCTCAATCCCTCCGTTAACAGAGGAAAGGAGAAAGGAGTTAGCAAAATTAGCAAAAAAAATGGCCGAGGAAAGCAAAATATCGATCCGCAATCTAAGACGAGAAGCCAATGAAATGTTCAAGGAGCTGAAGACCGAAAAAGAGATCTCAGAAGATGAGCTTTACAGATCACAGGACGAAGTGCAAAAAATAACAGATGAATTTATCAAGAAAATCGATGAGATAACCTCCCACAAAGAAAAGGAGATCATAGAATTTTAATCTTCCACCCCATTATCCCTCTATTATTTACAAATTCTTCAAAGCAGCATTCTAATTAGATGACCCAAATTAACTCCAAACAACTACCTGAGCACGTGGCCATTATCATGGACGGCAACGGAAGGTGGGCAAAAAGGAAAGGTCTCAACCGCATCCGTGGACATCGAAAGGGGGCCGACACTGTAAGAAAAATCGTGACCTTCAGCCGCGAAATCGGTATTCGATGGCTCACGCTCTATGCCTTTTCCGAAGAAAACTGGAAAAGGCCTGCCCTTGAAGTCCAGGCGCTTATGAAGCTGCTGAATCTATTCTTGAAAAACGAGCTGAAGGAGATGCAGGAAAACGGGATACAACTAAAAACAATCGGCAGGACCGCAAGACTTCCAAAAACCACGAGGCAAATCCTTCAGGACACTATCGATAAGACCTCTTCGAACAGTGATATGACACTGACACTGGCCCTCAGCTATGGGGGTAGACAGGAAATCTTAGATGCCATACTAAAGATCGTCAGCCAAATAGAAGAAAATAAAATCTCTACCAGCGATATAACCGAAAAACTTGTCTCAAACTCCCTCTATACATCAGGGATGCCCGACCCTGATCTGCTGATAAGAACCAGCGGGGAATACCGTATCAGCAACTTCCTTCTCTGGCAGATTTCATACAGTGAAATTTATATCACACCGACCCTGTGGCCCGATTTTGGGGAAAATGAATACGAAAAGGCCCTCAAGGATTATCAGATGAGGGATAGGAGATTTGGGGCAAGGGGCTGATGAATAATAAAGGATGAACATCGAACGTCGAACATTCAACATCGAATTATGAATGGCGGAAAACTATGCATCTAAAACGATGGCTCACAGCCATAATCGCCATACCGATACTGGTCTTTCTTGTAGGCTTTGGACCAAGGTGGATGTTCTATTCTGTGCTTTGTGCGGCTTCTTTGGCAGGTCTCATGGAATTCTATGGCATAACTGCAGCCCGCCTGCCTCGCTTCGTGTGTTGGACCAACTATTTCTTGACGTTTCTGCTGTTTGCCGTCCTATACATAAGACAGATTTTGTTAGTGCCAGTCATCATTCTGCTGTGGGCCCTCGTCCCCATGTCTTTATTCATGCTGGCCCATTCTTCATCCAAACGGGGATTGACGGAAGAGCTTGCCAAGGCGGTCCTTGGCCCCATTTACGTAACACTGCCGCTTGCGCTTCTCGTACTTATTGATTTACGCCCGGGGGGACAGGCATGGATATTTTTTCTACTTGTCGTAATCTTTGCAAGCGACACCGGCGCTTTTTATTTCGGAAAACTTCTTGGGAAACACAAGCTTTATGAAGCTATCAGCCCCAAGAAAACCTGGGAAGGCGCCATTGGAGGACTCATTGTCAGTGTGATTGCGGCATCCATATTCCTCCGCTTAATCGCACTCCATCCTTTAGACCTGAGCATTGTGATTCTTGTTGTAGCTATGTCCGCAGCAGGCCAGATAGGCGACCTATCTCAATCAATGTTAAAGCGGAACCACGGGGTAAAAGATTCGGGGCATATTCTTCCCGGGCACGGGGGCATCCTTGACAGGATCGACGGCCTTCTCTTTGCCATCCCCGTTCTTTTTGTTTATCTTTTCTTTTATACGGTATAGCATTGAGATAGTCGCGAAAGACGCAAAATTCAAAAAAATGAAAAATATAACCATATTAGGATCTACAGGGTCTATCGGTGTCAGCGCCCTCAAGCTAATTAGCGCCAATCCTGAAAAATACAAAATTATTGCCCTTTCTGCCGGCAATAACAGCGACCTCCTTTTACGCCAGATAGAAGCCTTCAGACCTACAGCCGTCGCCGTCCTGGAAGAATCTCTTGCAAACGAAGTTAAGAGTAGACTATCCGCCGGCAACGCTCCCGAGGTCTTCTTTGGAGTAGAGGGATTTATACGTCTGGCAACCTTAAAAAGCGTGGACACCGTTATTTCGGCCATGACCGGCGCAGCAGGCCTGATACCCACTTATGAAGCCATTAAGGCCGGAAAGGGCATCGCCCTGGCCAATAAGGAAACCATGGTCATGGCCGGACCGCTTGTAATAGCCGAAGCAAAAAAAAGAAGTGTTTCTATCCTGCCGATTGACAGTGAACACAGCGCCATTCTCCAGTCCTTGAAAGGGCACATGAAGGAAGACCTGAAACGGGTAATTCTGACTGCCTCAGGAGGACCTTTCAGGGACCTGTCCCTCCATGAGATGCGTGAGGCAACCGCTGCCCAGGCCCTCAGACACCCCAACTGGAGTATGGGACCTAAGATCACCATAGATTCGGCCACCATGATGAATAAAGGTCTCGAGGTGATTGAGGCCAAATGGTTGTTTGGTTTGGAAATGGATCAGATAGATATCCTGATACATCCCCAAAGCATTTTACATTCCATGGTAGAATATAAGGACGGGTCTATTATAGGGCAGATGGGGATTCCTGACATGACCATCCCGATCTCCTATGCCCTCTCCTATCCGCGACATATACGTACCGGCCTTGCCCCATTAGACCTCGAAAAAGTTGGGACACTCAGCTTTGAAAAACCGGACATGAAGCGATTCAAATGTCTGGACCTGGCTCTGAAGGCAGCGACAAAAGGTGGGAGCATGCCTGCCGTTCTCAACGGGGCCAATGAAATAGCCGTCGACGCCTTCCTGAAGGGGACGATCGGTTTCTTAGAAATCCCCGATCTCATAGAGAAAACCATGAACGCCCACACCCATTCTTCTGTCGAAACCATTGAAGCGGTCATGACCGCAGACAGGTGGGCGAGGGAAACGGCCAGGGGGTGGCTGAATAGTTGAGTGGTTGATTAGTTAAAGTCTGGAGAACTACCATGCAATTAGATCAATCTATACATTTTTTTCTTTACTATATACTCCCCTTTCTTGTTGTTCTTGGTATCCTGATATTTTTTCATGAGTTGGGTCATTTTCTCGCCGCTAAATATTTTGGCGTAAAGGTCCTGAAGTTCTCATTGGGTTTTGGTCCGAAACTGGTGGGTAAAAAGGTGGGAGAAACAGAGTATCTCATTTCCGCCCTCCCGTTAGGGGGCTACGTAAAGATGCTGGGAGAAAACGCCGATGATGAGGAGGAGCCCCTCTCCCCTGAAGATGAAAAAAAATCATTCAGCAACAAGCATGCGGGTAAACGAATCGCCATTGTTGCTGCAGGACCCGTATTCAACCTCCTTCTGGCGCTGATCATCTTCTGCGGTTTTTATATTGTGGCAGGGATCCATGTCATGACCCCCGAAATCGGGCAGGTAAGAGAAAGTTCGCCAGCCAGTAGGGCAGGTTTTCTGAAAGGTGACATCATCGTGTCCGTGGGGGGCAAAAAAACAGAAACTTGGACTCAGATCAAAGAAGTCATACAGGGAAATACAGGACAACCAATTGATGTGACAGTAAAAAGAGGAAACGATTTTATTGCCCTCACTGTAGTACCGGAGATCTCTGTGACCAAGAATATTTTTGGCGAAGAGATAAAATCGCCGCTTATCGGGATTATCTCCGCCGGTAAATTTGAGAAGGTGTATCTTGGGCCTCTCGGGGCCATCAAAGAAGGGTTCCGAAAGACCTGGGAAATAATAGAGCTGACCTGTCTGACAGTCGTGAAGCTTATCCAGAGGATCATTCCGATTGAGACCGTTGGCGGACCGATCCTTATCGGCCAGATGACCGGCCAATTAGCTCAGGAAAACTGGACATATCTTATCCCTTTTATGGCAGTTATCAGTATAAATCTGGGCATCCTGAACCTCCTCCCCATACCGATCCTTGATGGTGGTTTCATTGTCTTACTCCTGATAGAGCTTATCATTGGGAGACCTCTCAAT
>JAOZQV010000428.1 GCA_029932035.1 Deltaproteobacteria bacterium
CTTTCACCTTTGAGCTTTCAGCTAATACGCACAACTTTGGGTTGCGGGCAGTGCCTGCCTTAGTGGCTATGTGTACCTAATTCTTTTGAAATACGTTCAGCCAAGAAAATTTTCATTAGAGATTGGTAAGGTACATCGCGTTTGTTTGCTAATACCTTCAATTCTTCAATCATGATTTCAGGAAGTCTGAGGGATATTTTCTTAGTTGATGGTTTTAGGTTTGAAAGGGTGACCATTTTTGCAGAATTCCAATCAATAAAATCAGTGGAGTCATGATTAGACCAAAATTCTCTTTCTTCATCTTCGTTCATAAATTTTGGTATTGAATTTTTCATAAGGACTCATAGACCTCGCTTTCTTTTCGACTCATATCCCTGGCTGATATTGACACGAATTTGATCTTTACGAACTGTGAAGGCTATAAATAATTTTTTTTTCGTCAGTTTCTCCAAGAGCATAAAATCTTGATTCATATTCTGAATGCTTAATGTCTGTCCCCATTACTACAGGAGTTCAGCCACTTCCTGAGAGAAAAGTTCCAGGTCTTTCAGGTCGTGGATAATGATATCGTAAACCTGGCTGTAATCCACATCCCAATAGACGTGAACCAGGCGATTCCTGAACCCGGCCATGGTTCCCAGTCTTTTGGCCAGTGACGGCTCTATGAGACCGGCCTTCCCCAAGGTGAGAAAACATTCCGTATATCCTTCGGGAACCCGGGCCAACTTTTTCGCCGAAAGATGAAAGCAGATATTTAAGGCCGCTTCCATGGCGGTCAAAAGACGGGATCGGGCAATATCCTGAGCATCTTCGTCCGCGAGGAACGCTTCACTGCTCATTGTTCGGAACCGGTCCAGCCTTTCCAGGGCACTGGAAATATCCTGAAGTTTCGCGCGTATTCGATCAGGGTTGAGCATCACGGGAAAAAGCCTCTTTGGTGTGGTAAGTGAGAATGGGGGCGATGTCCAGATAAAGGGATGCAATCTTCGTCATGATTTCCAACCGAATGTTAGGGTTTTGGTTGATCAGTAGCCTGCCTCTAAGGGCGTGGTATTGAAAGGGAATACTGGCGGAATTCATAATTTTTACATCCACGGGGAATGGAAATCCCAGGTGTTGAATGATAGCGGTTTCAATTTCTATTTCAAAAACATAGGGGCGAAGAGGCAGGTTGTCGGGCTTCAGAAAAACAGCGATATCCAGATCCCGAAAATGGGAGGATTCCAAGAATGAACCATAGGCATAGGCAAAAAGAATGCTCAGATCCTCTTCAAGGAAACCGGAGATTCGTTGCAGGCAGATCTCCCTTTTTTCAGCGGAAAGTGTGTAGGTTTTGATTTTATTGTTCACTGGAACCTGTTCGAAAATTGATGCTCTTTTGTAATGACAATTCCGAAAAAATCGATTAATATGTGCATGTTTTAACGAAAAACCGTGATTATTCTAATCTATGGCGTTATCGGGGTCAAGCAACTTCGGAATTCCGCGGACAGTATGTTTATTGTCTTAAAGGCAAGATCGGTCCTACGCTTGGCTTTCGATCATCAAAGGTGACTGGGGGGGCGCAAGCCATATCGTCAGCGAAAATAGACGCATCCGCAAGCATGAGCAACCAGGTCGTCCGTTGGGCTATGTGACTTTCGTGTTCCATTTGGAACTTTTGCTTGGCAGGAAATTGAGGTCCGGAAAACCCGGAAGAAAACCAAAGAAGAGCGATAATAAATATACTGTCCCCGGAATTTTCACGGAATTTTCAGGGGTTGTGTTTATCGTTCCATTGAGATAGGGGGAAAACCCCTGATGGCCCTCACAGCAACTTGACCAAAGTAGCGACAATGGCGGCCTGGGCAACCAGCATGCCGGCAACCCATTTGATGATTTCAACTTTTGCCTTGGATATTTCGGTCTGTAAATCCGATTTTGTCGCCAGTTCAGAAACCAACAGCCCTTTCAAGGCTTCGGCTTGAATTTCAGCCTGTTGGTCTGTGAATCCGGCTGATTTCAACTTTTTTGCGTATGAAAGCGTATCAAACGTGATAGTTGCCATAACATAAACCTCCCAGGTTCAAAATATAACCTTGGAAACGCTCAGTCAATCTTTTTTCTTGACAATCGCCAAACCCCAAACAAGGCTTTTCCATGAAAACAATTAGCGAATTCCAGCGAATTCCGGGGACAGTATATTTATTGCCTTAAAGGCAAGATCGGTCCTACGCTTGTTACATGGCAAGAATTGCAAGAGTGGTGGTGGAAGGTATGCCGCACCATATTACACAGCGCGGTAACAGGCGACAGAGGGCCTTTTTTTCAGAGGAGGACTATGCTTCCTATGTTGATCTTATGGCGCAATGGATGAGCATTATCTGCCGGCATGTACCCGCTATTGGGTCAACATGGCCCCCTGCTTTCGATCATCAAAGGTGACTGGGGGGATTTTTTGGCGCAAGCCATATCGTCAGCGAAAATAGACGCATCCGCAAGCATGAGCAACCAGGTCGTCCGTTGGGCTATGTGACTTTCGTGTTCCATTTGGAACTTTTGCTTGGCAGGAAATTGAGGTCCGGAAAACCCGGAAGAAAACCAAAGAAAAGCGATAATTAATATACTGTCCCCGGAATTTTCACCTGCTTGAAAAGGAGGGGCATCAGGTCAAAACAGCGGAAGACGGCCTGCCCGCCCTCGATATGTTGGAGACCTGTGGCCCGGCTACATTGGCGCTCACCGAATCATAATATGCAGAATCTACCTCCATCCGGCCAAGAGCGATGGGTTTTGTGCCGGAATGCTGCAATCCCCCTCCCTCGAATAAAATAGCCCCTTCCGTTATTTCTAAGCCATACAAGCCGGAACTAAAAAGGTCCCGCGCAAAGACGCAAAGATTTCCAGCTCGGTTCCCCTATTATATCGCTACAAAAACTATTGGCTTATCTTTTCATGATATGTTAAATATGTTGCAAATGATATATATGCTACACGCGAATGAACGAATGGAGGCGATATCTCAGTGGAAAAGAATATCCTGACGATTCCGGAGGCGGCCAAATACTGCGCAGTGGACAGGGTGACCATGTGGCGGTGGGCCA
>JAOZQV010000084.1 GCA_029932035.1 Deltaproteobacteria bacterium
CAAACCTTTCCGGCAGATGGTAACTGCGCGGTTGTGGTAACCACCGAGGAAAAGGCCAGGGAACTGAGCGCAGATCCCTCGATCCCGATACAGATTATATCCTATGGCTTCTCAAGGACCAAACCGGGGTACATGGCCGCAGCGCCGGTTCCGGCGACAAAAATGGCCCTTGAACATGCCGGCCTCACAATAGGGGATATGAAAATCATCAAGACCCATAATCCCTTTGTTGTAAATGATCTTTATTTTGCACAGCAGATGGGGATTGAAGCCGCAGGAACGGATGATCTTGGGTTTAACAACTATGGCTGTTCCCTGATATACGGGCATCCCCAGGGACCGACCGCAGGTCGTATCATCATTGAAGGACTGGAAGAAATCGCCATGAAAGGGGGCGGTTACTTCCTCTGGACAGGGTGTGCAGCAGGAGATACCGGCGGCGCCATTATTTTCAAGGTCGGCTGATCCCTTTAAATGACCATTGACCCTACCGGTCATATTTGGTAAAGAAAGACCGTCCTGTTGTACACAGGATGGTCTTTTTTTGGACTGTTTCCAGTCTGAGAATCGGGGCCTACGCCTTCATGTGCATATCGAATTTCAGCTCATTTGAACATCGTGGTGTCTTAAGCGGTAGATCTCGTTACTTTTCCCACTCAACGACTTAACGACTCAACTATTTGATGAGGTCTTAAGTGGATAGAGAAGAAATAGGCAGATGGATGTCGTAATCCTGGGAATTGCCTCCCTTATCGGTCTTTACATGGCAGCCAATATCGGGGCCAACGACCTTGCAAACGCCATGGGTACGTCGGTGGGTTCCGGTGCGATCACCCTTAAGCAGGCCGTGGTGATATCGATTATCGGCAATACCTTAGGGGCAGTTTTAGCGGGAGGACATGTAACAAATACCATCAGCAAAGGGATTATCGATCCGGCTTTATTGGCTGGTGATCCGAATAAACTGCTGTTAGGGATGTTCGCCGCCCTGATCTCTGCCGGGATCTGTGTACATGCGGCCACAATTCTGGGTCTGCCGGTTTCCACCACTCATGCCATTGTCGGCGCCGTGGTGGGTTTTGGTGTTTTGAGCGTCGGGGTCGACGCGGTAACCTGGAGCAAGGTCATTTCTATTGCTACCAGCTGGGTTATTTCACCCGGCGCAGGCGCTTTCATAGCAGGGGGTATGTACTATTTTGCCGAAAAAAAGATTATGACAGTAAAAGACCCCATTGGGGCATCCGAACGTTATGCGCCTGTTATGATTTTTTTGATTTTTTTAGTGCTGATCCTCTCGCTCATATTCAAGGGGTTGAAAAATCTTCATATTGATATCGGTTTTTTTTCCACCGTATTGTTGACGATCCCGTGCGCTGCAGCATTCGGTGGACTTGGTCGCTGGTGGGTTCGCTGGCAGGCACGGACTGAATTTAGGCCGCGGCCTGAGCAAGTCGAATATTCCCCTGTTGATCGCCTGTTTGCCCAGCTTCAAATACTCACTGCATGTTATATCGCCTTTGCCCATGGCGCCAATGATGTGGCCAATGCCATTGGTCCCCTTGCCGCTATCTTTTCAGTGGTCAAGACCAAAACCGTGGCCCTCAGTGTAGATGTGCCTTACTGGATGCTCTTTACGGGGGGTATTGCAGTGGGCGGCGGGCTCTTGGCCTTTGGCACACGTGTCATGGACACCATCGGCAGAGATATAACAGAGATTACGCCGATACGTGGTTTTTGTTCTCAATTTGGGGCTGCCACCACAATCCTGATCTGCTCAAGGCTCGGGTTTCCCGTCTCGACGACTCACGTCCTGGTCGGTTCAGTGGTGGGGGTCGGTATCATGAGGGGGATGGGCGCCCTTGACCTCAGAATTCTCAAAAATATCGCCCTGTCATGGATTGTGACCCTGCCGTTTACAATCCTTTTGTCCATGGGTTTGTATGGTCTTTTTACATGGGTTCTGTTATAATGTAATTTCACCGGAGGGAGAAACATCATGCGCCTTTTATTAAGCTCCTTGTTTCATGAGTCACCTTTTGAAAACCTGCAAAGACACGCCGACAAGGTTAAGGAGTGTGCCCAGCTTTTCAGGGAGGCGGCGATCTGCCATGCTGAAGAGAGATGCGACGAGTTTGATGCATTGACGGATCGGGTGGCGAAGTTGGAGAGCGAGGCCGATGCCATCAAACGGAACATCCGGAATCATCTGCCCAGGGGGATTCTGATGCCGGTGGATAAGTTCCAATTCCTTCAATACTTAGGGGAGCAGGATAAGGTGGTAGATGAAGTGGAAGCGGCCCTCTACTGGCTCTCCTTTCGGCCAAAGGGCCTGCCAAAGGAGATGCGTCTGGATTTTCTGGATCTGGTGGAATCCGTCATCCCCCCTATTGAAAAATTAGCGGAACTGGTGCTCATGGCAACGCAGTTCTTCCGGAGTAAATCGGGCGATCAGAGGGAGAAGATGAAAAGCCTTGTTCGGGATATACGCCAGCATGAAAAAGAGGCTGATCTGTTGGAGCAGGAATTGAAGGGGCTGGTGTTTCGTACCATTCAGAATGGACTGATCGTATTTCACACGGTTCGTCTGGTAGAGATTGTGGGCGAAATTGCGGACCACGCACAGAATGCCTCGGACCGCATGCGGACCATGATCTGCAAATAACGACATATGGAAAGACCACGCGACCATTGCATCCGATGCGGTGAGTGTTGCCTTCGTTCAAGTCCTTCCCTCCAGATCACCGACGCCCCCCTCGTATATGAAGGCGTAATTAAAAGATCCGATCTTTATAGCGTCCGTGTCGGTGAGCTTGTCTGGGACAATATCCGGGACGAGCTGAAAGTAACTGATACGGAATTGATCAAGGTAAGAGAGAAGGGGTCCGGGGAAGGATGTGTTTTTTACGATGACGCTGAAAAGGCATGCACTATTTACGGGCACAGACCGGCCCAGTGCAAAGCCTTAGCCTGCTGGGATGAGAGCGAATTCATGCGGGTTTATGCCAAACCCAAGGCAGGCAGGAAAGAGATCATACACGACCATACCCTTTTTCGCCTGATAGACGAGCACGAGAAGAGATGCGCATACGCTCAGCTTGATAAGTGTGTAAAGAAGATCGAGAGCGACGGCGAAAAAGCGGTTGAGAACATCCTCCAGATACTGAAATTTGACCACGACATCAGATGTTTGATTCCGGAAAAATTAGGCGTTGATTCCGATGAAATAGATCTTATCCTTGGTCGGTCCCTGACCAAGACTATTGCGATGTTTGGTTTGAAGGTTGTCCGGAAACCGGATGGATCTTTTTTTCTTACCGTGCTGGATTCTTCCTCCTGAATTTCATTTTAGATAAGCCCTCGATAAACAAAAAAAGGAGGCCTGAAACTCAAGGCCTCCTTTTTTAATGTTAGATGTTATCGGTTTAGAACAGGCCTTTTACCTCACCGGTGGTGGTGTCAACATCGACGCGCCTGAAGGCCGGATTGGAACTGGTGCCCGGCATCAGGCTGATAGTCCCCGCACATGGGCAGAGGAACTTTGCGCCCGAGTAGATCAACACGTCCTGGATGGGGAGGGTCCAGCCCTTTGGAACGCCCTTGATTGTTACGTCATGGGTGAGGCTGAGGTGTGTTTTTACCATCATGGTCGCAAAGTCATCATACTTGGAGTCGGCCTCGAGCATCTTGGCCTTTGCCTCCGCATCCGCAGTCCAGGCAACGCCGTCTGCACCGTACACCTCTTTTGCGATTTTTTCCACGCGGTCGCGCAGTTTCATTTCAATGGGGTAGAGGAATTCAAAGTTGGTTTCTTCTTCACAGGCCTCTTTAACGGCCTCGGCAAACTCTACGGCGCCGTCTCCACCGTTTTCCCAGTGGGTGGACTTGGCGCAGCGCGCCCCGGCCGCCTCAGCGGCCTTTCTGACCATTTCGACCTCAGCGTCGGTATCCGTATGGAAGCAGTTGACGCAGACCACCGGGTTGATCCCGGCCTTGCGGATGGTGTTAATATGATGGACCATGTTCGCGCAGCCCTTTTCAAGCAGTTCAAGGTTTTCCTTGGTGTATGCATCATCGAGTGGGAGCCCTGCCACTACCTTTGGTCCGCCGCCATGCATCTTGAGCGCTCGGATGGTGGAGGTGAGTACCGATACATGGGGTTTGAGGCCGCTGTAACGGCATTTCACATTCCAGAACTTCTCAAATCCGATATCCGCGCCGAACCCGCTCTCCGTGATATGATAGTCAAACAGCTTTAGGCCAACACGGTCGGCGATAATGGAAGACTGGCCAACTGCGATGTTGGCAAACGGCCCGGCATGCACCATGCAGGGGTTGTATTCCGCGGTGCACATGAGGGTTGGGTTGATGGTATTGCGCATCCACGCGGTCATGGCGCCACCGCATTCTAAGTCGCCCGTTGTCACAGGTTTACCGGACTTATCAAAGGCCACTGTGACATTGTCAAGACGTTCCCTCAAATCTGCCAGATCCCTGATAATGGAGAGAATAGCCATCAATTCGGAACCCACGGCGATTCCAAATTTGGACTGCATGGTAAAACCGTCAAATCGACCGCCTATCCCTATGATGATGTTTCTCAATGACTGGGCACAATAATCGATGATCCAGCCCAACTCTACCCGGGTGGGATCTATGTTGAGCCGCCGCATCTTGGTCAGCCTGTCCAACTGCTCGTCATTATAATTGCGCTCATGCTGCATACGGGCGGTCATGGCCACCATGGCGAGGTTATGGGCGTTCATGATGTCATTGATATCGCCGGTAAGGCCCAATGAAAACTCGGTCATGGGAATAAGGAGGGAATTGCCGCCGCCGGCAGCCGTCCCCTTGATGTTCATGGTGGGGCCGCCCGAGGGCTGTCTGAGGGCGCCGCCTACGTTCAGTCCGATTTTACCCATACCTTCCATGAGACCGCATGCCGTGGTACTTTTCCCTTCACCCAACGGGGTCGGGGTGATGGCCGTTACCTCGATGTACTTTCCATCGGGTTTGTCTTTGAGCCGGTCGATGATCTTCAGGAAATCGAGTTTGGCTAATCTCCCCATTGCAAGGACCTCTTCCTTTTCAAGTCCTAACTTCTCTCTCCACTCGTCCGGTGTGGGCATGTTCTTTTCCGCTGCCTGGGAAATCTGCCAGTCAGCCATTTCTACTGCGTTGTAAGCCATTTTGTTCATCCTCCTTAATGAATTGAATTTTTTGGGTTCGGAATTATTATCCTCACCATGTTAATATACAAATAGCCTCTTCGGCGATTTTTTAGAGAACACCCTGCCTATCACAAAAAGAATAGGTCGTCAAGCACTCTTGTGAAATTTTGAACTTTCTCTTGATTGCAGGTCATCACCCGGGTATGATCCCTGAAAATGGTAGTCTGTTTGACGAAAAATTTCGACAGGATGAACAGGATGAAACTGATCATGAAAATCCTGTAGATCCTGGCAAGAAAAATGAAAACGATTCGACAGCAACTTATTGACATTTTGAGTGAAATGGAGATGAACGCCATTGAACTGTCTCAGGATCTTGGGATCCGGGAAAAGGAGGTCTATGAGCATCTCCCCCATATTGCGCTCTCTGTGGCCTCGCAGGGAAAAAAGCTCGTCATCGAGCCTTCCAGGTGCCTGAAATGCGGGTATATTTTTGAAGGGCGGAAGCGTTTTACCCGGCCGGGTCGCTGCCCGCAATGCAGGGAAACGCATATTCAAAGGCCCACTTTCAGAGTTCAAGGTACGCTCACTCAAGTGCCTAAAGTTTGAAGTGCCTAAAGTTAAGGAACTTCGTAACTTTTTTAATAAAGGCTGGCTTCACCAAGATCTTCAGGATAAACCAGGCAAAAAAACATTCAGGACAGAAAGTCAAATATTCAATAGTCAATAATCAATTCCGGCTTCGCCGGGTTAGGAGATATGATTATGTCAGAGAATCAGCATTTAGGTTTTATCGGGGCTGGAAATATGGCAACCGCCCTTATCAAGGGGCTTATTGAAAGCGGTGTTTACGAGCGTGAGCATCTGTTAGCAGCCGATAAGGATGAAGGGGCGTTGAAAAGGGTGTCCGGGGGTTTTGGTGTGAAATGCTATGAATCCAATCTCAAGGTAACATTAGAGAGCTCAATTGTGGTGCTTGCGGTAAAGCCGCAAAACATGCGCGAGGTCTTAGAGGAGATGAAAGGGGCGATCGGCGATCATCATTTGATCATTTCCATTGCCGCGGGGATACCGCTGAGGATGATTCGTGAGATCGCGGGAAGGGAAATCCCGCTTATCCGGGTTATGCCCAACACCCCGGCCCTTGTTCAAAAGGGGGTGAGCGCCCTGGCGGCCGGGGCCTTGGCGACCGCCGAGCATATGGCTAAGGCAAAAGAAATTTTTGGGGCTGTTGGAGATACTGTTGTGGTGGAGGAGACCATGATGGATGCTGTGACTGCCCTGTCAGGGAGTGGTCCGGGGTATGTCTTCAGAATGATGGAGTGTATGGTCGACGCAGGGGTTGCCGTAGGCCTGGAAAGAGAGACATCTCTCAGGCTCGTGGTTCAGACCTTTATGGGTGCAGCCCATCTGGCAAAGGGATCTGATGAGTCCCTGTCCAAGCTGCGTCAGATGGTAACATCGCCCGGTGGGACAACAGAGGCAGGTTTGGCCGTGTTTGACGATAAGGGCCTGAAAGAGATGACCATGAAAGCGATTGGCGCTGCGTGCAAAAGGTCTTTGGAATTGGGGAAAGACTATTGAGAAAACCCGTGAACGGTTACCTGAAACCTATGCATCCGGGTCTTTCGCCCCACGGAACATAAGTTTGAAAGCAGTGCCTCCTGATTGGGCACATTGCTCTTCGCCCTGTACATAAGGGCATTTAGATATCACCCCGGGGCAGGAGTCCATTTCTCGCGGGATGTGTCCACATCTGACACTTTCACATTCCGTGCTGAACCGATAAACCTCTTCGAATATTTTGAGCCTTAACAGTTCCAGGCCTTTCCCGCCTGCATCAAAGTCAAATGGCTTCTTGGTGGAATAAAGGTCAGTATCTTTCGCATGGTAAAAGCCTCCGAAAATCTGGCCTTGGCTTTCTTGGGTGATACCCACTCCTGTATCTTTAACGAAAACTTCGACCGTATCAGATGAGGCCCCAAGAGAAATTAAGACTACCCCCCCGTCGGGTGTGTTTTCTATGGCGTTTTTGACAAGACTCATAAGGATCTTTTCAAACACCTCTTTGTCAATTAAAACATATTGATCTTCCTTGATATCTGTGAGCAACCGGACATTCCTGTGGGATGAAAGTTCCCTTACTACTGCTATCATCCGTTCAATAGAAGATCCCATACTCAATGTCTGTACATTTGTTGTCCTGTCAGGAAAGAGCTCTTTAACCATCTCCTTGAGGGCCTGTAGGGTATGGGCATGAACAGGATTTTCCTCCACAAGTAATTCGACGAGGTCCAAGGTCTGTTCTATCCGGGGCCTTGGGCTGTGATCTCCTTCAAAGTCCCTTTGTTTTATAATATCTTCCACATCCGCCTGGATATCTTGCAATCTTTTAAGGTTCCTCTTGATCCTTTCAACGGGTCTTTGGTTTTCAGGTGTGTCCAATCTTCTCAATGAGGCGAGAACTATTGAAAGAGGAGTCCTTAACTCGTGAGAGAGATGATCCAGGACCCTGTGGCGTGCGCGGTCCAGGGCCTTGAATTCTGTTATGTCCTTGAATACTACCACGATACCTTCATTTTTCCATTTCCCCGATTCGAGACGTAGAAACGACGTGGTTACTGCAAGGTCAAGACGTCGGCCGTCCTTTCGCCTGAAAGCGACCTCTCTGTATAGCCTGGTCTCTTTATCCTGGATTCCACTGAGAAGTATATCGTTGAAAGCATCATTTTCAGGTTCACCCATAAAAAGTTCCGCATAAGTCCTATCCCTAATTTCTTCAGACTTGAGGCCCAGAAGGTCGAGGCCTGCCGGGTTGATATGGGTGATATGGCCTTGAAAATCGAGGACCACTACCCCGTTACTCATACTTTCAATAATAACCGAAGAAAGAGTGTCATCCATGGCTGAAACCTCAAAAACAGATAAGATCAAATCTTAGGTTCCCAATGTTCTTATCAGACAATGCGGTCATCTGCAACTCTTCCCCACATTCATTGGGTGGCGTAATACATATTCGAGGATGTCATTATCTTCGCTACCTTCCCATTCCTGGTTCAACAAATGTCAACCGTGATTAAATATTTGGTTGACAGTCAACTGGGAGAATGTTATCAGGTCGGCTGTTTTCGGGATTATAACAGGGCCATCAAATTCTTAGGCTGATCAAAAGAGCCGAATCATGAGTACAAAAGATAGATTATTGGGGTACCTCAAAGAGTGTAAAGGGGACTGGGTTTCCGGGGAATTGTTGAGTCGAAGAATCGGTATTACCCGGTCTGCCATTTGGAAAAACATCAGTAAATTAAGAGAAGAGGGGTATGTCATAGAATCCTCTCCCAGGAAAGGGTATTCCCTTTCGCGGATTTCCGAAATGCTCTTGCCAAATGAGATTCGGGAGGGGCTTGATACCGGGGTCTTCGGCAGGGGGGAAATTATTCATTTCAGAGAAACAGACTCCACCAACGCAAGGGCAAAGGAATTAGCAATTCAAGGCGCGCCGGAAGGGACCCTGATCGTATCTGAAAGTCAGACAAAGGGACGAGGAAGGAAGGGAAGGTCCTGGTTTTCTCCATCAGAGGCCGGGATTTACGCCTCACTCATCCTGAGGCCCAACATGCCTCCCAATGAAGCCCCGAGAATTACCTTCGTGACAGCGGTTTCAGCCGCCGAGACCCTCCTTGCCCTGACATCATTGGAAGTCGCTATTAAATGGCCAAACGATATTCTTGTTAAGAATAGAAAAATTGCCGGTATCCTTACAGAGATAAGCGCTGAAATGGATACTATAGATTATATGGTGGTCGGCCTCGGAATGAATGTCAACAATCCGCTCCTTCCTGATGACATAGAAGAAAAAGCCACATCCATTTTTATTGAGACGGGAAAGCGGTTTCCAAAGGTAAGAATTGTGAGGGAATATTTGCGACGACAAGAGAAATATTATCGAATATTGAGAGATTCCGGGTTTGAGCCGATACTGCGGCGCTGGAAGGAGTTGACCAATACTATCGGCAAGCGGATCGTGGTTGAGATGATCGGCAAAAGATACACTGGAGTTGTCCAGGATGTTGATCAGGAAGGGGTCTTGATCCTTAAAGACGAAAAAGGGGCATTTCACAGGATACTTTCAGGTGATGTTACATTTATGTAAGGGAGCAGTATGAAAAAAAAGGGTTTGTCAATACGAGGCATGATTTACGCGTCTATTTTTGGCGCTGTAACCGCGGCAGGGGCGTATATTATGATACCCCTGCCCCCCGTGCCGATAACCCTTCAAACCGCATTTCTGAGTCTGGCAGCCGCACTCCTGGGCGGGCGTTTGGGCGCATTGAGCCAGGTGGTTTATCTCCTTATAGGTATCATAGGCTTCCCCGTCTTTGCCGGCGGAAAGGCCGGTCTCGGTGTCTTGCTTGGTCCTACAGGGGGCTACCTGATAGGCTTTGTTGCAGGGGCGTACGTGATCGGCAAATTGGTTGAGATGAGACAGCGCCCCGGGTTTATCTGGATTGTATTCTCAATGGCAATCGGCACGGCGGTGATCTACCTATTCGGGGTGACCCAATTAGCCCTGATTGCAAGGGTCTCTATTGATAAAGCGATAACCGTGGGTGTACTTCCCTTTTTGATCGGAGACACCCTCAAGATAGCGGTGGCAGCTCTTATAGCGGTTAAGATAAGGGATAGGGTGGGGATTGTTGATTGATGATTGTTGATTGAAGGATTCAGGTTACGGGTTGTTTTCTTCGCGGCTTTGCGACTTTGCGCGAGACCTTTTCTTTTGCGGTTTATCCGGGTCTGGATGATGGTTCATTTGAATAATCTGCGGTAATCTGCGTAACCTGCCCGCTTGTGCCTCGCAGAGGCAGGCGGGTCTGTGGATGGAGTTGAAGGAATTGTGATGATCAGAGTAGAAGGTCTTATCTTTCAATATGACATGAAAGAAGATCCGGTTCTCAATCAGATCTCAGTGGATATAGAGGCTGGGGCATACATAGGGGTCATTGGATCAAATGGGTGCGGGAAAACCACTTTTGTAAGGCATCTTGACGGACTCTTGTTGCCGACTACGGGGGATGTGTGGGTTGAAGGGATGAATACGAAAGACCCGGATTCTGTCCCCAAGATCAGGCAGATGGTTGGGATGGTATTTCAAAATCCTGATAACCAGATAGTGGGTATGAGTGTGGAGGAAGATGTCTCCTTTGGTCCGGGCAATTTGAGGCTGCCCCCCTCGGAAATAAAAAAAAGGGTCGCGGAATCGCTTGAACTCGTTGGCATGAAGAAGTATGCCAAGCGCCCACCGCACACCCTTTCCAACGGAGAAAAGCAACTTGTGGCAATAGCAGGTGTCCTGGCCATGGCGCCTAAACATATCGTCCTTGACGAGCCTACCGCCTATCTTGACCCTTCCGGACAAAAAAGGGTCCTCGATGTCATAACCAAACTGAATAAACAGGGCATTACCATAATCCATGTCACGCACGATATGGATGAGGTCGCCAGGGCGGATGAAATTTTTGTAATGAATGAAGGGCGAATTGTGCTGAAGGAAAAACCGGCGGAGGTTTTCCTTAGAGTTGAATGGCTGAAGGATCTTGGTCTGGGCGTCCCTAAGGTCACCGAGCTTATGTGGCAGTTGCGAGAGATGGGAAGACACGTTCAAACCAATGTCTTCACCTTGGAGGATGCATGTATTGAGTTAGGCGATTTATTGAGGGGTTGACAAAGCCCAGAGGTCGGAGGGCAGAGGTCAGAAGTCAGAAAAACGAGTGACCAGTATCATTCGATTGCGGAATGCGGATTTCGGATTGCCTGTCTGCGTGCGACGCACAGACAGGCGGAATTACAACGAATCTCCAGAATCCAATTAGAGAGTAGTTTTATATAGAAATGACATCGCGAAGCGATACAACAAATAGTCAATAGTCAATAGTCAATTAAAAAGGTACCCAATTACAGCTTACTGCAACAATAATTTTAGGCATTTTAGATCATTTTAGGCACTTTAGGCATTTCCAATGCACATAGGCCAATACATCCCCGGTGAATCAATCATCCATCGGTTAGACCCGAGGGTCAAAATCGGGTTTGCTGTTGTGTTGAGCGTTTTGATCTTAAAGGGGGAAATGTTAACAGCGGCGACCATAAGCGCTTTCCTCGCCGCCCTTGTTCCGATCTCACGATTAACTCTCCGCCATATGGCCAAGGCCCTCAGGCCGATGCTGTTTTTCTTTGTGCTTCTCTTTTTGCTGCACCTCCTTTTTACTGACGGGACACCGATTCCCCCGTTTCCCTCCTGGCGCATTACAGTGACCTATGAAGGGCTATTCAGGGGCGCAATTACTACATGGCAATTTATCCTGCTTATATTGAGCGCTTCAATCCTTACCATGACTACTTCCCCAACTGAATTGGTAAGCGGTATTGAAAGGGTTCTGCGACCCCTTAAGT
>JAOZQV010000429.1:0-2420 GCA_029932035.1 Deltaproteobacteria bacterium
CCTATATGGACGAGGATGGATATGCCTATATCGTTGACCGTAAAAAGGATATGATCAATGTGGGTGGCGAAAAGGTATTCCCATCTGAAGTGGAGGATATGATGTTAGTGCACCCCAAGATCAGGGATCTCGTCATCGTGGGGATCCCTGATGAGCTTAAGGGAGAAGCGCCCAAAGCCTTTATCCACCTCAATGAGGGAGAGACCGCGACCTTGGAGGAGATAAGGGAGTTTTGCAAGCCGAGAATGGCCCCTTACAAGATGCCTGTGGCCGTGGAGTTCATTGAAGAGGTTCCTCGCTCTGCCGCAGGCAAGGCGCTCAGACGTCTGTTGAGGGATAAGGAGTGGGAGGGTCATTGATCTCATTGGTCATTAGTCATTGGTAGCGAGTTACGGGTTGAGAGATTGCAGATTGCAGTTGGCCCTCTAAACTCTATTAACTTTAGGCACTTCAAACTCCAAACTTGAAACTTCAGGAGGAATTTTATGACTTACAAATTTATGACGTATGAAGAAAAGGAACAGATCGGTATCTTGACCCTTAATCGACCGGAAAAGCGTAACGCTTTGGGTCATGATTTCGAAGAAGAAATTATTGCCTGCCTACAGGATGCGGGTAAGCGGTGCGATGCAAAGGTCATCATCCTCAAGGCTGCGGGGGATATATTCTGTGCGGGTCATGACCGAAAGGAGATCCTCAACCAGCCCCTCTCTGACATAAGACGGCTCTTCCAGACCTCTTTTAATCTGATGACGGCTATCCGCACGGCGCCCCAGTGCATTATTGCCGAGGTACAGGGTATTGCCATGGCCGGTGGATGTCACCTGGTGGCGGGATGTGATCTCATCACGGCGGGCGAGGAGAAGGCCAGATTCGGAATGACCGGTCTGATCTACTCTTACAACTGTACCACTCCCACGGTTGCCGTGAGCAGGGCTGTGCCCCAGAAAAAATGTATGGAAATGCTCATGACTGCCAATCTGTACAGCGCAAGGGAGGCAGAATCGTTCCACCTCGTAAACCGTGTATTCCCTGATGATAAATTGGACGAAATGACCTTTGAATGGGCAAGGGAGATTGCCAAAACCAGTAAATATGCCATCTATATGTCCAAACAGGCCTTTTATGCTCAGATTGAAATGTCGGAGTGGCAGGCATACCACTATGCCAAGGAAATGATGGCCATGGCCGGGGTCAGCGCCAACTCAACAGAAGGATTCACCTCGTTTCTCGAGAAGCGCGAGCCGATATGGGATGAATCCACCCCTTTTTGATGACTATCAAAGGTGTCTTATTCGATTTTGACGGGACCCTGACCCTGCCGGGGGCGCTCGACTTTCCTGCAATCAAAAAGGCCTTGGGCTGCCCCTTGGACCAGTTAATCCTTGAGTTCGTGGAGTCCCAGCCCCCGGATCAACAGACAAGGCTCATAAAAATCTTAGAGGAAAAGGAGGCTGAGGCGGCCCAGGCCTCCCTCCCCAACAGGGGCGCGGAAAAGTGCATCTCCGCCCTGAGAAAGAGACAGATCCCCGTCGGTATCCTGACGAGAAACACGCTGAGATCGATTAAGGAGGCCCTGGGAAATTTCGAGCAGGTCACGATAGATGATTTTGATGCGATCATAACGCGTGAGCTTTCGTTGCCGAAACCCCATCCGGACGGTATCATAAAAGCAGCGGGCCGTATGGGGTTTTCTCCGGAGGAATTGTTAGTGGTGGGGGATTTTCGTCTTGATGTGATTGCAGGGAAAAGGGCAGGCGCGATCACGGTCCTCCTCACCAATGGAGGCGTATCGGTCATGACCCCGGACGATCCCCCGCCCGATTACACCATCAGTCACCTTGAAGATCTCCCGGCGCTCTTGTCACAGCTGAATTAGCCTTATGGGAGGAAGTAGGGTCGGTTTTTTTGTTTAGCGAACACCTTAATAGTCTACAATGAAAACCCGGACGTAATAGTGAAATTCTGTTTTGAAAGGAGAAAAGTCGATGCCGGATATGGATGGAATAAAGGAAGCGAGTCAATATAGCACTGAGATTACCCAAAAAACCGAGGGCTTTTTCCTCAAAGGTTCCAATTCGCTGGAATGGGGCATGAAGGACCGGTTAGCCCGCATATTCAGCCCTGTGTCGGGTCGAACCGTGATGCTGGCTTTTGATCATGGCTACATCATGGGGCCCACATCAGGTCTTGAGCGGATGGATATGGGCCGCAATATCTTCCAGGCAGGAGATCCGATAGCCATGATCCAGGCTGTTCGAGCCGTGGTGCATGACCGTGAAAAGCCGGAAAAGGCCTACGATCTCTATAACACGCTTAAAAAACAATCATAGCACTCCTCACCATTTAATAAGGAGTCAAAGATGAAAGAGTTCTTTCCTGAAATTCCAGGTAAGATTCCCTATGAAGGGCCAGACTCA
>JAOZQV010000429.1:2430-3073 GCA_029932035.1 Deltaproteobacteria bacterium
CCAGACTCAAAAAACCCCTTGGCTTTTAGGTATTATGAACCGAACCGAGTGGTCGGACAAAAATCTATGGAAGATCATTTCAGATTCTCCGTAGCCTACTGGCATACCTTCAAGGCCACAGGTGTTGATCCTTTCGGGGCCGGAACTTTTGATAGGCCCTGGAACCGGGGGACAACGCCAATGGAACAAGCCGAGAATACGTTGCGGGCCGCCTTCGAATTCGCTCAGAAACTGGGAGTTCCTTATTACTGTTTCCATGATCGGGATTTAGCCCCCGAGGTGGAAACATTCGCTGAATCTTGCAAGAACCTTGAAACCATGGTTGAAAAGGCCAAACAACTACAAAAGGATACGGGAATCAAACTCCTTTGGGGAACCGCAAATCTTTTTGGTCATCCGCGCTATGCACACGGCGCAGCGACTAACCCGGATGCCCACGTGTTTGCTTATGCGGCCGCCCAGGTGAAACACGCCATCGCAGCGACTAAGGAGCTTGGAGGAGCAAATTATGTCTTTTGGGGTGGCAGGGAAGGGTATGAGACGCTGCTTAACACGGACATAAAAAGAGAGCAGGAGCAAATGGCCCGATTTCTTCATATGGTGGTGGATTATGCCAAACAGATAGGGTTTGACGGGCAGTTTC
>JAOZQV010000430.1 GCA_029932035.1 Deltaproteobacteria bacterium
TGGGGGATACCCGTCCGATGGCCTTGTAAACATCCTGCATAGGTTTGCTGCGGCCGATTATGGCCTCCCGTGACGCCGCATCAGGCGCGGCGTTCATATCTATCGGCGAACGCATAAAACGGCCCGCCTCGAGGGCCTGCCCTATTATGCCTAACATCTCAGGGATATCAAAGGGTTTGAGAATGTAATCAAAGGCCCCCATCTTTGTGGCTTCGATGGCGGTTTCAGTGGTCCCGAAGGCAGTCATGATTATAACAGGGAGTTTGGGCTCGATTGCATGGATGCGTCTAAAGGTTTCGAGACCGTTCATTCCGGGCAATCGCATATCCAAGATAACGAGATCCGGGATTTTCGACCTGACAAGTTTGAGGCCCACTTCACCGGATGGGGAGCTGTCAACGGAATAACCCTCTTCTTTCAGGAGTTTCTGAAAGCTGGCCCGCAACTGGTCGTCGTCATCAATGATTAGGATAGTGCTCAAGGTTAAGTCTCCTCTATGGGCAGGATGATCACAAATGTTGTTCCCTCCCCCCTTTCAGATATCAGCTCCAGCCTCCCCCCATGGCCTTCCATGATCCTGCCGGCGATGCTCAGGCCCAGACCTGTCCCTTCCTCTCTTGTGGTGAAAAAGGGTTGAAAGACCTTTTCCTGGATTGACTTTTGAATCCCCGGTCCGGTATCGGTTACCCGGATGATAACAACAGGCCCGTCAGGTTCCCTAAAGCCTTTTTCCTCATGGATAACAATCGCGCCGCCCCCTTCCATTGCCTCACAGGCATTTTCTAAGAGATTGATCAGCACCTCTTTGAGCTGTTCCGGGTCCACCTGGATTTCAGGAAGAGGGTCCTCACGACTGACTGTCGCGGCCACGTTATAGGATTCAAGGCGGTGTCGAAGAAGCTGAAGGACCAGGTCTACAACCTCTGATGGGCTGATTTCCTGTGTTTTTAGCTTGGGCGGACGGGAAAACTCAAGAAAGTTTTGCACAATCGTATCGATGTGACCGATTTCTTCGGAAATCACCTCAAAATCATCCCTTTGGGTGGGTGAGAGTTCAAGCGCTCTGTGCAGAGAAAAGAGACGCATCTTTACGGAAGTAAGGGGATTGCGAACACTGTGGGCCATTCCTGCTGCCAATTTCCCTACCGATGCCATCTTTTCCGCCTGCAGGAGGGTCTCGCGGCTTTTTTCCAATGCGGCCTGTGTATGGTCTGCGTCTTTGATAAGACCGCGCACGCTTTGGCTCAAGATATTGACTTCATCTCCGGCCCCGGTAGGTTGAACATGTCTGTCTGCTTCCAAGGCCAACCTGCGAATGGGGATCAGGATTTGTTTTGTCAAAACCAAGGCCAAAAGCACGCCTAAGATCAAGGCGGCTAATATGGCTGTGCCGGCAACAAGCCTGAGGTTCCGGGCCTCCAGGAGGCTTTTATTCCTGGCTTGTTCGATTGCCTCCCTGTGAAGGCCTTTATACTCTTGGCAGAGATCGAGGATCCTGAAAAAGCGGTTTCGCGCCTCTTTATGGAGTCTGGCGCCTGTTTCACGATCACCCTCTTTATAATGTAAGATAACCTGGTCTTTAAAAAGGACATAGCGCCCATATTCTGCTTCTATCCGCGCAATAGCCTCCATTTGACCTTTATTCTGAACAAGGGCCTTTCCTTCTTTGAGTCGTTCCTTGAAAACCTGGCGGTGTTCCCCGAGTTGTCTGAGCCAGTCCGGATCACCATCTAAAAAATAGTACGAAACAAACCCCTTTTGATTCACAAGGGCAATCTCTAAGCCTTCCGCAGCATAAAAGGTAGCCATATTCTTGGAGATAATGTTGGTCAGAAGTCCCTCCATTCGATATGTGTACCATACCATTACACGACCGCCCATTAAGGTAACAATCACCAGAGCGGTCAAGAGCAGATATATGCGCGTGCGCAGGCTAATCATATTTTGTAATCGTTAGTGGGTTAAGAGGTTCAGTCGCCTGATGGGATTAAAAAGAGCCTGTTTCAGATAGATTGTCAAGGGATTTTTGTACAGACGAGTATCGCTAATTTAGAATTCACATTAGGCGCTTTCCTGTTCAGCTACGATCTAGCATCTTCGATACCACTTTTTTAAGGTGCTCGACACTGTTTCCCTGTTTTTCCACAAAGACCGCGGTGATTAAGGCCTCAGGATAATTGGCATGATCTGTTCGGAAAGAATGAAGCACCACCGGAAGTTGGGGGATACGATCATTGATCTGCTCAAGGATCTCCACCTCGCCCGCATCCGGCAGATCTAAGTCTAATATAAGGAGGTCAAGGGGCGCCTGACTGAAGACCCATTTCAAGACTTCCCGGCTGTCTCTTGCGAGCCGGACCCGATAGCCTTCGGCCAACATCTCTCTCTTCAAGAGTTCTCTCACATTAGGATTACGGTCCGCTATCAAGATAGTGAACCCGTTTTCATTTTCCAAAGGATATCCCCGTAATCCACCTAGCTTACCATCCAGACAGCATGCCCCTTTGCGATCTGAATCACTTTGTTGCTTACACTGCCCATGGAGAAATCCTTAACCCTGGATAGCCCTCTTCTGCCAAGGATAATGGTCCCATAGCGACCCTGTCCTGCCTCGTCCACAATGGTTCCGGCGCGGCTCTCAGCCCCTGTAATAATCTGGGCGCTTATATGGTTGCGAGGGATGCCCGAATCCGTTAATTGCTCAATAGCCTCATCAAATGCCTCTGCTATCATTTTTTCCGCTTCAGCTATAAAGCTTTTTTCGTCTTCCCCATACCTGACCACGTTGGTCAGGTTAATCTTGCAGTCCGGCCCGCCCAACATGGTGCCGACACAGTCAACCGCACGCAAAGAGCCTTCAGAGCCGTCAAAAGCAACGAGGAATTTTCCCGGTCTCGGATTCCTGCCAACCAAAAGGAGAGGAACAAATGAAGCCCGCTGAAGGAGCTTCGTGGCGATGCTCCCGAGAACCAGGCTCTTTACCCTGCTCACGCCCCTTTTCCCTACCACAAGGGCCTTATAGCCTTTCCCGGCCTCTCTAATAATATCCCGCGCAATTCCTCGCTCTATCTCA
>JAOZQV010000431.1 GCA_029932035.1 Deltaproteobacteria bacterium
GCCATGGCGAGTTTTCCTATATCGACTACGGTCAGGTTGAACTGCTCCACCCTGACACCTCTCTCCACAAGGGCTGAAACAAGATAATCCACCATCTGCTTTGTGCTTTTGTGCATGGTTACGTAAGGCAAAACTACCGTGTTTCGAGGGGACCCCACTGTCCAATCACGGTAGGCATCCATAATAAATGCCGGGCGCTGAAATATTTGTCCATGACCGGGGGCGATCATTTCTATATCGTAAGACGCGAGTTTCTCTAAGTTCTTTTTTATGATGGCCCTGAAGGGCATCATGATCTCGGCAAAGTAGCGCTTGGCCGCCTCATAGACACGTCCTTCATCAGTAACAAAGAGATCGGTCGTTGCAATATGTGAACCAAAAAAATCACAACTGAAAAGGATTTTGTCTTCTTCGAGATAGGTCACCATGGTCTCAGGCCAGTGAACCCAGGGAGCATAGATAAACTTCAGGGTCTTATCGCCGAGAGACAGGGTCTCACCATCCTTGACAGTTATGAAAGATTCCTCGGGTATGTGCAGGAGATCGATAAGGATTCCCTTTGCCTTAGGGGTTGATATGAGCTTTGCGTCAGGATGTTTTTCAAGAACTCGCGGGATCATTCCGGAGTGGTCCTGTTCCGCATGCTGCGAGACCACATAATCGATCTTAGAGACGCCCTCAAGCTTTGATAGAAGCTCATGGGCAAAGGGCGGTTCGACTGAATCCAGCAAAACAGTCTTCTCACTCCCTTCAATGAGATAGGCGTTATAGCTCGTTCCGTCCGGAAGGGGGATAAGAGAGTCAAATAGACGAGCGTCCCAATCCACTGAACCCATCCAGTAAATATTCTCTTTTATTTTTCTTGCTTTCATGGTGATACCTCCTTTTTGTTCCAAAAATAGTGAATATTGTGTTACGCGTGCATCACACTTACCTCCGGGTTTTTCTCTCCAAATTTTGCCATAAGTTCACGCACAATCTCTTCCCTTGTCTCCCCCTTGCCTTCAAGGGTTTTTATGAGCTGATACGCCCCAAACAGGGAGGAAGGACCAATCTCCGAAGCAAAGGTCCCAACGCCCCCGTTCCATACAAACATGGAAAAAAGCTCATCCAGTTCGGCAACGGCGACACCAATTGAATAGGCCTTTACCAGTTCACGGGTGGCCTGGCGAAGTCTGCCTGCGCCGACGCCATTGGCCAGCGACAAGAGCAATTTTGTCTTTTGATCAATTGCGGGTTGCTCTTTTCCCCAGGTCAAATTCCAGAAATTGACCACGATGTCAGCCAATGTATTGTCGATCTTTTTAAAATTGAGAATAGCGGTCGGTTTTAAGGGCATGTCCCCGGCGCCCATGAAGGCCGCCTCCTTCTTCTCAATCCTGCAAAAATAGACGCGATACTCGCTGTCCGAAACCTTATCGGTAAGGTGTTCAAAACCGAGATCTCCCAAGGCAGAGTAAAGGGGAATAGGCTCAAAACTTTGAACAACACATATGCCCCCGCCAACTTCGAGCTGGCCAGCCTTATTGAGAATACCAGGCAAAAAATTGCCTGTCAATTTCCTTACGTCCACGACCTTGAATTGATCTTTCATATTTTCCCATTCTTTTGTCATAATTATACCTCCTTCTTGTGAAAAGTTGATCTTGGTTTTGTCCGGCATCTTAATTAGCACAGATCAAAACCCCTTTTCCTTGACATATATCAAGGATAGGGAATAATTTTAAGAAATATGGAGAAAACTATAAAAAAAATTCAGGATATTCTTTCTGGTATTCCGAGTTTCAGCGGTCTTTCTGAAAACCAGCTTGAAGAGATACAACAGATCATTATTCACAAACATTTGAACAAGGGAGAACCTATTTTCACCGAGGGAGATCATGGGAACGGCTTTTATGTTGTTGTCAACGGGTTGGTGAAGATTTTCAAGGTATCATCGGAAGGCAAAGAGCATATCATGCGTATTGTGGTCAGTGGTGAGTCGTTTGCTCAAGTTCCTGTTTATGCCGGACGTTCGTTTCCTGCCAGCGCCCAGGCCATTGCCAAAAGCCATCTTTTATTTCTTCCCAGAACAGCGTTTGTCGAACTGATCACGAGAAATCCCACCCTGGCTCTGAGTATGCTTTCTGTGCTTTCCATGCGGCTTAGGGAGTTCACGGTCCATGTTGAAAACCTTGCATTAAAAGAGGTTCCAGGCCGCCTGGCCGCATACCTCCTCTACCTCGCAGACGAACAGGGGAATGAAGAACTCGTAAGCCTGAATATTTCAAAGACGCAGATTTCAAGCCTTCTCGGTACGACTCCGGAAACCCTGTCGCGAATACTGACAAAAATGGCGGATAAAAGTCTAATCGAAGTGAAAAGGAGGGATATAAAAATACTCAATCACAAAGGACTTGAGGAACTTGCATAAGTGGACGTTGGTTTTGGAACCACACAAATAAAAAAGCCGAGGCCGCAGCCTTTTCCGGTTTATCCGAGTATCCGGCATTATCCCGAGACCTTTGAAAAACGTTCAATTTCGTTCAAGATCAAGGCGCATGAGGATTTTAACCACAGTAATATGGTGAATATTTCGAGGATTAAAATCCGAATGCAACGTAGAGATTGGGTGAAAGGGGGCGTTTTTCAAAGGTCTCGTCCCTATAATTCGCCAAAGGCCGCATCCAACACCCCAATAATAAAATCCACGTCCTCACAGGTGATACACATGGGCGGTTTAATCCGCAGTACGTTGCCGTAAAAACCGCCCTTCCCTATCAGCAAACCCATCTCCTTAGACCTTTCCAACACCCGTGCACATTCATCCTTAGCTGGTTCCTTGGTCTTTCGATCCCTTACAAGTTCAACCCCTGTCATCAACCCTCTGCCCCGCACATCCCCAATCAGGTCATGTCTTGACATGAGCCTTTCCAGACCCTCCATGAGATACCCGCCCGTTTTTAGGGAATTCTGTTGAAGATTTTCGCGGTCTATAACCTCGAGGACGGCCTTCCCCATGGCACAGGATACGGGATTTCCCCCAAAGGTATTGAGGGATTAAGATAAGGAAATAATTCAGATTTCAA
>JAOZQV010000085.1 GCA_029932035.1 Deltaproteobacteria bacterium
TTTCGATGGACATAAAGCTCTCCTTCGTCAATCATTATAGTTTAGCGGCCAGAACATAATATTATCCGACAGTTTTGCCGGGTGGAATGTGATATTGTAATGCAAAAAGCAACACAAAACAACAAAAAAACCGCTTGCATAGAGCTACTACTGTTTGCTATCATCGGTGTAAGATATTGGTGATATACGACACGGAGGTGTAGGATATGAATGATAGCCAACAGTTGAAACGGGGACCAGTCGCTCTTTTTAATCCCAATCCGAATTGGCCCTCGGGGTATTTCCAGGTGCTCGAAGAGCTTGGGGTGGACGTGCGGCGTCAACCTTTCTATGCGCATTGGGTGCGCCGGTTCTTCAACCGTCAACAAAAGAGGAAATCGCGTCGAGACCTTGGCCGAGGGGAAATCGAGGCATTTATTCAAGTTCTGGCCGCTCAAGACGGTGTTGCGGACTGGCAGATCGTCCAGGCCAGGGATGCTTTGGAAATCTATTACGAACAATTTCGCGGTATAGCACTCGAACCTGAGGGGTGGGTAGGTACCCGTGTCGTGGGAGGGCCGGCCACGCCCAAACCGGTCGACCGGATTCCGGCCTCTCGTGTGCACGTGAAGTCTACGTCCGTCACAGAGCCCCGGAGGCGCCAGTCGGCCCGGAAAGTCGACTTGGGTGAGTTGGAGAAAGCAGTCCGTGTGGTCTTGCGCACGGAACACTATGCTCTGAAAACTGAAAAGGCCTACCTGCAATGGATCAGGCGCTTTGTCAGTTATCACAACGGCAAGCGCCCTTCCAGTATGGGCGGTCCTGAAATCCACCAATTCCTCAGTCACCTCGCATTGAAAGACCTTGTCGCAGCCAGCACGCAGAACCAGGCACTGAATGCCGTTGTGTTTCTTTACCGCAAGGTACTGAAAAAAGATCTTGGAGATTTCAGTGATTTTCCGCGTGCGCGCCGTCCGAAACGGCTTCCTATCGTACTCAGCCGCCAGGAGGTGCAGGCGCTGTTGTCCGGAATGGATGGTGCGGAAGGCTTGATTGCAAGGTTGCTTTACGGCACCGGGATGCGGGTCACTGAAGCTCTGCGGCTTCGGGTGCAGGATTTGGCGTTTGACCGTAACGAGATCATGGTGAGGTCCGGGAAAGGGGATAAAGATCGGAGGGTGCCCTTCCCCGCATCCCTTAAAAGTGAACTGTACCAACATCTGGACGGCCGGCGACACCAGTATGAAGAGGACCGGAAGAACGGGATGCACGAAGTCGAATTGCCGAATGCTTTGAAACGGAAGTATCCCAACGCGCCCTACGAGTGGAAATGGCAATTCATTTTTGCCGGCCACGATTATTCCGTAGACCCGCGCAGCGGTGCCCGGAGGCGGCATCACCTGCACGAGGTTCGGGTGCAGCGGGCAGTCAAAAGGGCCGCAACCAACGCGGAAATCACGGCTCACGCTACCCCGCACACGCTTCGTCATTGCTTTGCAACCCATCTGTTGGAGGCAGGGCAAGACATCCGTACGGTGCAGGAACTCCTCGGCCATGCAGACGTCAGCACCACGATGATCTACACCCACGTGCTCAACAAGGGGCCCATGGGCGTCGTCAGTCCGTTGGACACCCTGTGAGGGGTGTGCCAGGCACCGGCCAACCAGGCCGACGACCATTGCGGAGAACGCACAGAGATTTCCGGCTTTGTTGACTCTGCGTATTTTTCGTCTGTTGTGGAGTCTTTCAGCTTTGCGTTTTAGGGATGGATCTCGCAATTGTCCTCCCAGAAAGGCGCCGACCTCTGTTAAAGAATCATGCACGTTTGATATGGCCGCCCCGGTTAAATAAGTGCAAAAGAGATTTAACCCCGGTTAAATAAAGGCAAAAGCGGATTTAACTGGGTAAACTGCGCAAACAAAAAAGCGCCCCAGAGGAATAGGCTCCGCATTCCACAGGGCAGGCAAAAATCACAAAAAATCAAATTGGCACGGTATAAACTCAAAGGGTTATGGGCCGGAAAAGTTTGATCTCAGACTTTTTCGAACGTATCAAGATTTAAAATCCATGACTTTGTGATGAAGATTTTCGCTCCCAACAGGAAAAATAGCTCCTGTTAGGAGCTGGTAGGGCTGAGTTTGAGGTGATACTCCATAGGGACCTCTGGATGAAAGGTTCAAGGGTTCAGAGGTTAATGATTGGGGACTTTACTGAAAATTAAGGTAAAGTCAAGAAAAATCGCTCTTATTGACTTTTTAAGTGTGGGAGGCCATCATGCGTGTAGAATAAAATCGAGTACACAATCGTTAAAGGCCTTGTGGTTTTCAATCATAACCATATGTCCTGCAGAGGGTACTATTTCAAGCCTGCTTCCCGAGATAGATGCATTCAGTTTTTTGGAAAGGGAAGGGGGCGTTAGCTTATCCTCATCGCCGCAGAGGATTAGACATGGGAGTTTGATTGCCCCCACCTCGTCTCGCACGTCAAACCGGTTGCATGCGGAGAAATCGCCATAAACCACGTTTGATCCTGCCTCTTTCATCAATTTAGCGCCTTCTTTTATGAGTAAGCTATCTGCGTCGGATGCGTATGCAAACCCTATAAGCGTGTCGACGGTTTTTTCGAAATTTTCCCGCAGGCCTTCCAAGAACATGGGCGCTACCTGGAGCCGGGGGCCTGTACCCACTAAGATTATTCCTTTTATTAAATCGGGTTCCAGCAGGGCCGCCTTTTGGACTATGGCGCCGCCCATGGAATGGCCCATTAGAAAGGGAGGCTCACTAAAAATGGCTCTGAGGCCTTTAATCAGCCATTCTGCATATCCGTCTAAATCTGATTCGGGTTCACCTATGCTCTCCCCGTAGCCTGGCAGGTCTAAGGCTAAGGTGTTGAGAGTCCCTTTCAGTAGCTGGGTCTGGGTCTGCCAGACCTGGGAATGTCCCCCTGCCCCATGGATCATAACAAGGGTCGGCCGATCCTCCTTGAAATCCTCTGAACCGGTTTTAAACCCGATTCCCATGCTCTTCAATTCTTGGGTAATCATTCCTTATACTCCTACGCCGGATAAACCGGGAAAGTGCCTAAAGTGAGCTAAAATGCCTAAAATGCCTAAAGTTATCGATCAGGCCCTTGTATTGGCGACTTTTGCTGTATCTCTTTGACAGACAGGGCAGTCAAATTCCTTGACTACATATTACCCGAGTCCCTCGGGCTGATTTGTCGCGCAGGTCTTGTGAAAACAATCCCTCATAAAAATTTACGAAGTTCCTTAACTTTAGGCGCTTCAAATTTTAGGCATTTTAGGCACTTTAAGCACTAACTCCACCTTATCAGCGCGCTGCCCCAAGTCAAGCCTCCGCCAAAGACCGGAAGACAGATCAGGTCATTCTTCTTGATGCTCCCGTCTCGGACAGCCTCGTCTAAGGCAATGGCACAGGAGGCAGAAGAGATATTGCCGTATTTGTCAAGTGTAACATAGAATTTATCCATGGAGATCTTCAGGATCTTGGCCATGGACTGAAACATCCGCAGATTTGCCTGGTGTGGGATAAACCAGTCGATCTCCTCCACCGCTACGTTGTTAAAGCTGGCAGCCTCCTTGATGGAATCCACAAAATGTCTTACCGCCACCCTGAAACTGGCATTGGCTTCAATCAGTTGCAGGACATGAAGTTTCTTGTCCACGCTCTCATGAGATATCGGTGTGGTCTTGGAACCGCCTCCAGGCATCAACAGATCCTGCCCGTTGACACCATCCGTATGCAGATGGGTGGACAAAATCTCTGGACCGTTCTGGCCCAAGGCCAATATGGCGGCGCCTGCGCCATCCCCCCACAGTATGCAGGATGTTCGATCGGTCCAGTCGAGAGTGCGGGTCATGATTTCTGAAGCCACCACAAGGATGAGCTTAGCAGCCCCGGTCCTTAGATATTGTTCCGCCACGTTAAGCGCAAAGATAAAACCGGAACAGGCGGCGGATATGTCAAACGTGATGGCCTGGGGGGCATCAAGTTTAGCCTGAAGCCAGTTGGCAGCGGAAGGGCAGCAAGTGTCAGGCGTAATGGTGGCCACGATAATAAGATCAAGGTCTTTGGCCTTTATTCCGACCGTATCAAAGGACTTGAGCGCTGCTTCATAAGCGAGATCTGAGGTGGTGACTTCCGGGTCTGCTATCCTTCGTTCTCTGACGCCGGTTCGCTGGACAACCCATTCATCGGTAGTGTCCAGGCCCATTTTCTGCAAATCAAAATTGGACAGAACCTTTGGTGGCACAAAAGAACCTGTCCCCAAGATCCTCACTGGGTCCATCTCTTATTCCTTCTCCAAATTGATGCCCAATTCCTTTTCCTTTTTCGCAATTGCCAGGCGGGTCTTGATAACGGTATCAGGTATGAGGCTCATGGAATCAATACCGCATTCAACTAAAAATTCCGCAAAATCTGGAAAATCGCTGGGGCCCTGCCCGCAGATCCCGATCTTTTTACCTTTTTTCTTGGCAACGTCAATCACCTGTTGAATTAATCGCTTTACAGCATCGTTTCTCTCATCGTAGATATGGGCTACGAGAGAGGAATCCCGGTCGAGACCGAGGGCCAACTGGGTCAGGTCGTTGGAGCCTATGGAAAAGCCATCGAATATTTCCGCGAACTGATCTGCGCAGATCACATTGCTGGGGATTTCGCACATGACGTATATCTCGAGATCATCCTCCCCCTGGACAAGACCGAACTTCTTCATGAGCTCGATGACCTTCTTCCCCTCCTCCGGGGTCCTGCAAAATGGAATCATGGCCTTTATGTTTGTAAGACCCATCTCGCTGCGGGCCTTGTGGAGTGCGATACATTCCATCTCAAAGGCCGGCATAAAGTCCTTATCATAATAACGGGAGGCCCCCCTCCATCCGATCATGGGGTTGCTCTCGCTGGGTTCGTACAGGTACCCGCCGAGGAGGTTCTCATACTCATTGGTCTTGAAATCAGACATCCGGACTATGACATCATTGGGATAGAACGCTGCGGCGATACGGCCAACCCCTTCTGAAAGTTTGTCAATAAAAAACTGCCTTTTGTTCTGGTAAACAGCTGTTATTTCGTCTATTTTGTAAACAACACCTGCGATTTTTTGATCGGTCTTGGCCTTTTCCCTCAGTTTGTCATAATCCAGCAGGGCAAGGGGATGTATGCCGATGTGTGAGTTTATAATGAACTCTTCCCTGGCCAGGCCCACGCCTTCATTTGGGAGCATCGCCTGGGAAAAGGCCTTTTCCGGCATCCCCACGTTCATCATTATCTTGGTTTGCGTCCGGGGGATGTCCTCTAAATTGAACTGTTGCAGCTCATACTCTAACATGCCTTCATAAACATGACCTGTCTCTCCCTCACAGCATGAGACAGTGATCTCCTGCCCTGACTCGATCAGTTCGTCACCATTCCCCGTGCCTATAACACATGGAATGCCGAGCTCTCGGGAAATGATAGCCGCATGACACGTCCGTCCCCCCTTATTGGTGACAATTGCAGATGCGATCTTCATGATAGGTTCCCAGTCAGGATCGGTCATGCTGGTCACCAGGACCTGGTCCGGTTGGAATTTGTCCATCTCTAAAGTTGATTGAATTATATTGGCTATACCCTGGCCAACCTTGCTGCCCACGGCTATTCCGCTGACAAGGAGTTCCCCTGTCTCGAGAAGTTTGTAGTTCTCGTAGGTGTTTGTGTCTCTCTGAGAGTGAATGGTCTCTGGCCTTGCCTGGACAATATAGAGATCTCCTGTCCCCACATTGACACCATCTCCATCCTTGGCCCATTCAATATCCATCGGCTTGAAAGATCCGGCCTCATTGCTGTAGTGCTCTTCGATAATGCACGCCCATTCTGCTAATTTCAGGATCTCATCATCATCTAAGACGTACCGATGTCTTTCATCTAAGGTGGTAGGAACATTCTTGACCGTGGCGTCATCTTCCATGGAGTAGACCATTTTGATGTCCCGGTCTCCCGCGCTACGGCCGATAATGGACCGTTTGCCCATCTTTAGGGTAGGCTTAAACACATAGAACTCATCAGGATTGACAGCGCCCTGTACGACATTCTCACCTAAGCCATAGGCAGCGGTGATGAAAGCCGCATCCTTAAACCCGGTTTCTGTGTCGATGGAAAACATGACCCCCGAATAGGCTGAATCGCTCCTCACCATCTTCTGGACTGCAATGGAAAGGGAAACCTCAAACTGGCCAAAGCCTTTGTCGTGACGGTAAGAAATGGCGCGGTTGGTAAATAGGCTGGCAAAACACTTCCTGCAGGCGTCTATCACGCTCCTTCTCCCGCGAATATTCAAGAAAGTATCCTGCTGACCAGCAAAGGAGGCATCCGGGAGGTCTTCGGCTGTGGCCGACGAGCGGATCGCCACATCCACATTGTTAAGGCCATGATCAGCGCCCCCTTTCTCGGTGAACTCTGCCCCTAATTTGTCATAGGCGGTGTAGATTGCCTGGGTCAGGTCAGGAGGGATTTCTGCATGTGTGATGATTTCTCTGACCTCTCTACCCTTGGCCATGAGGTTGTTGAGGTCATGAGTATCCAGACCCTTGAGGACCTTCTTAATCTCCTCTTCGATCCCGGCATATTTCAGGAAGTAGCGGTAGGCATAGGCAGTAATGGCAAAACCGTTAGGAACTTTTATCCCTTTGCTCACGAGTTTCTGATACATCTCTCCAAGAGAAGCGTTTTTACCACCGACTAAAGGAACATCATCTATGCCAACTTCAGCAAACCAGAGAATGAATTGTTTCTTGTTGTCCTCTGCCATCTTCTTCCTCCTTTTTTCTGAGTGCTGCTTGGTTGTCAGTGCCAAACCTCTTTTTTTTAACTTTAAAATTTAGCACTATATTGTATTTGTTGTCAATCGACAAAATATATTCTACAAAGATGGGCACAAACGAAAATGAGGTGATTTCAATGACTGATAAAACTCCGGGGGGTCCCATTTACTTAGATCATAATGCCACGACTCCGATCGACCCGGTGGCCGTGGAGGCGATGATGCCTTATTTAAAGGGAGAATTCGGAAACCCGTCCAACGGTTATCCTTTAGGCAAGAGGGCAAAAGAGGGGGTTGAACAGGCCAGGAGGGAGGTGGCCGGACTCCTTGGGTGTCAATTAGGGGAGATAATCTTCACATCCGGCGGGAGCGAGTCGAATAATATGGTCCTTAAGGGACTCATTAATTTTGCAGATCTCGCGGAATTCCACATTATTACCTCTGCTATAGAGCATCCCGCCATCTTGAATCCGGCTCTGTTCCTCATGGAATTGGGCGTTAAGGTTACAATACTCTCTGTGGATCGCCTTGGGCAGGTAGACCCGGAGGATGTGAGAAAGGCAATTTCATCCCGGACTACCCTGATCACCTTAATGCTTGCCAATAACGAGACCGGCGCCCTCCAGCCCATAAGAGAGATCTCTCAGATCGCAAGAGATCATAATGTCCTGTTTCATACGGATGCCGCCCAGGCAGTGGGTAAGATCGAAGTGGACGTAAACGATCTTGGAGTGGATTTCTTGAGCGTGGCCGGTCACAAGCTTTACGGGCCCAAGGGTGTTGGGGTCTTGTATATGCGGAACGGCTGCTCACTCACACCTCTTATTCATGGGGCTGCGCAAGAGAATGGCATGCGTGCAGGAACCGAGAATGTTGTCCTGGTCGCAGGACTCGGCGCAGCATGCAGGGTTGCAAAGGTGAGGCTCGAAGAGGATTTTAAGCGGAACTGTCTTTTGAGAAACCGTCTGCAGAAACTGCTGTTTGAGGGGATCAACGGGCTGGTCCTGAACGGTCATGGAGAAAAACGACTTCCCAATACCCTGAATGTCTCGGTCCCCGGTCTGGAGGGGGGGAAGATCCTTGATGGTCTCCCAACAATAATGGCCTCTACCGGGGCCGCATGCCACGATCGAACAATCAAGCTTTCTCATGTGCTTTCGGCCATGTCTGTGTCCCCGGAAGTCGGGATGGGAGCCCTCAGGCTCACTTTAGGAAGGAGCAATACCATGGAACAGATTGAAGAGGCAGCCCGGCTGATTATTGAGCAAGTGAAACGGATGAGGGGATAAATAGGTGCTTTCTGTTCTGGCAATATATTACCTCTGTGTTCTCTGCGGGCTCTGTGAGAAATCCGATTTTTTGTCAAAATGAATAATCAAACACCTTCATATCTCAGGGTAGCTGTATCTGTTCCTGTACGCGGGACTTTTTTCTATGCAACTCCCAAGGACCTTGCGCCGATCGTCCAGGTTGGATGCCGGGTTCTGGTACCGTTCAGCAATCGCAAGGTTACGGGTTATGTTTTAGAGGAAATCCCTGGTGTGCCAGACCGGGATCTGAGAGAACTAATTGATATCCTTGATCTTGAGCCTCTCTTCCTGCGGCAGATGGTTCCATTTTTTGAATGGATAGCCGATTATTATATCCATCCCGTTGGTATGGTCATCCGATCTGCCCTGCCGGAAAATAATTTCAAGACTGCACGCCTGACAAAAAAGGGATTAGAGGTGCTCCACGGCAGGCTTTTCCATTCTGAAGAGACAGAAGTCCTCTCCTGGATAAAGGATAATCGAGACAAGAGGCTCCCCTGGCCCCTTAAGAAGATCTATCCCCTACAGGAGAGGGGATGGTTATCCATCGAAAGCCGGACAAAAAAAGGGGTGTGTAATGAATCGTATGCGCTGAAATTTATCAGACCAAAAAAAGGTCTTGATCTTGAAACAGCCCTTGCAAAGAGAGGGAAGGCTTCAAAGGCTAAAAATGAGGTTGAATTTCTGAAAGTAATCTTCGAGTCCGGGGCCATCCTGTCAAAGGAGCTGAAGTCCAAATTCACAAACGGCCCTTATCTTGTAAATAAGTGGGTCCACAAGGGGATCCTTGAAAATCAAAGCGTGCCGGTCCACAATCCTAAAGTTGGGGCAAATATTCTTCCACCTCCCGCGCCTCATATCCTTCATAAACACCAGCGCCAGGCCTTGAATCAGATCAGGAAGTATCTTGACGAGGCTGTTTTTTCCTCCTGTCTCCTCTATGGGATAACAGGCAGTGGCAAGACAGAGGTATATTACCGGGCAGTGGAGCACGCCATAAAATCCGGCCGACGAGCAATATTGATGGCCCCAGAGATATCCCTATCAGTATACTTAGAAGGTGTTTTCCGATCACGCCTCGGAGACCGGATCGCAGTTTATCATAGCGGGCTCAGCAGCAGGGAAAGATATCGCCAGTGGCAGAGGATGGCGAAGGGAGAAGTAGACTTGGTCATCGGGGCCCGTTCAGCCCTCTTCGCTCCTCTACCTGAATTGGGGTTGATTATTGTGGACGAGGAGCATGATTCGGCTTATGTCCAGGAGGAGAGAAGGGGCGGCCCTCACTACCAGGCGAGAGACGTGGCTGTTGTAAGGGCCAAGATGGAAAAGGCCGTGGTGGTTTTAGGCTCCGGAACCCCCTCTGTTCAATCATTTCAGAACAGTATAACGGGGAGATACCACCTGCTTCTCATGCCGGATCGGGTAGAAAAGCGACCCCTGCCAGAGGTGGAAATCGAGGATATGAAGGGTCTTAAAAACGCCTACGGCAAAGAGATGATGCTCAGCCCAAGGCTCAGGAAGGCTATTGATGAAAGTCTGACGGGGGGGAGCCAGTCCATCCTCTTCCTTAACCGAAGGGGCTTTCATCGTCTCTATCTGTGTCGAGCATGTGGCCAGGCCATATCTTGCCCCAACTGCGATGTGGCGCTCACCTTTCACCTTAATGAAGACCGTCTTGTCTGCCACTACTGCGGTTTTAATTCCGGGACAAAGGTAAAATGCTCATCCTGTGGGGGGGGCAATTTGAAGCCCTACGGGTTTGGGACCGAAAAATTAGAGCATGAGCTCAATACGCTTTTCCCTGCCGCACGGATATCGAGGATGGATGCGGACTCTACCCGTAAGAAGGGGGCGGCTCTTCAGATTTTAAAGAAGTTCGGCAGGCACGAAACGGATATACTCGTGGGTACCCAGATGATCACAAAGGGCTATGATTTCCCCCATGTTACCGTAGTGGGTGTCATTTCTGCCGATCTGTCCCTGAGTTTCCCGGACTTCAGGGCGGGGGAAAGGACCTTTCAGCTCCTGTCACAGGTTGCCGGAAGGGCAGGGAGGGGGGATCAGAAGGGGAGGGTGATTATTCAGACCTTCAATCCTGATCATTACGTGATTCGCGCTGCCATGACGCACGATTTCCAATCATTTTTTGATACAGAAAAGGGGCTTAGAGAACAGTTAGGCTATCCACCTTTTTCGAATCTGGCATGTCTGCGGCTTCAGGGGGATAGCAAGAAAATGACCGAGGAAGCGGTCTATCAGTTGAGTGCGGATTTGAGGGCGATCTTGCGCAGATGGCCCAAGAGGGGCAAAGAGATCCAGGTGTTAGGCCCGGTTGAGGCGCCTTTGTCACGTTTGAAGGGAAAGCACAGGTGGCAGTTGTTGGTCAAGAGCAGGAGTGTCTCGCTCCTAAGACATCTCTTGGTAGAAGTTGAGAAATCCTCCATGAAGGCACTCAGATCGAGAGGTGTTTATCTTGTCTCGGATGTGGACCCGTATGATATGCTTTAGCCTGTTTTGCGGCTTTTTTCCATGTCTTCGATGATTATACGTGCCGCAATCCGCGCTCCAATACCCGGAGGTAGACCGCATTTCTCAAAACCCTTATCACGAACAAAGCCTGGATAGCCTTCTTCTATATCTGCGGTATTATAATACCTCCCGAATATAATATTTTCGTGGATCTCTCTGCATTTCGTGGTACCTAATGTTTGTTCGAAGTATTGAATCAGTTTTCGGCATTTTCCATACGTTCGGGCATTTGCACCATGATCCAATAGGTCATCTCTTCCAAAATAAAGGGAGAGGGCGACCATGGCCCCGGTCACCCCGCCGCATGTCTCTCCTGTCAGTGCAATACCGGGAAATCCGGAAAGAGCCTTTATAACGCTGATGTCACCAAGACCGAATTCTTCAATAACCGCCAGCGCGGCGCTCTTGGCACAACTCTGGCTTACCTGTTCATAGACTTCTGCCCGCCTCTGCACGCGCTCTAATATTTGCTCTTTCATGTTTATCATCTCGTCAGGATTGATTTCTTTCTTCGGTATCCCCTGTTGAGACAGTTCTTTTAACCTGGCCTTCACGGCCTCCTTATCCTCAGGGCCTTTGGCCAGCTCCTGAACACGCTTTTTCAAAGACTCAACATCTTCCGGTGTCTTTTGTTTCATATTTCAGACCTCCCAAATCTCTTTTTTATCAATATTTGTGTAAGGGTTGATGGTCTCGTAAAAAGTCACATTTCTCACAGAGCCCACAGAGAGCACAGAGGTAATATATTGATGTTATTCAGTTTAACTCGGCGTTCTTTGCGCCTTTGCGCGAAATAAAAGTGTTTTTACGAGACCATCAAAGTTGGACCTCAAAGCATTCCTACCCCGATAAAAAGGCTATTACTTTTCGGTTGAAAAGGCCGGCAGCCTCAATAAAAAAGGCATGACGGCAGGCAGGTAAAAATTGTAATTTTGC
>JAOZQV010000432.1 GCA_029932035.1 Deltaproteobacteria bacterium
GCCAGTTTTCCCTTGCCAAGGATAAGCCGGGGATTCACCTTCCGCCTTCGCTGCAGAACAGTATCAAGCACCGCCACGTCATCAGATTTCGCGAGTTCCACAAGTTCCCGCATGGATTCCTGACCCTGGATTTCCGACTGGCTGGAAACACTTATCAGGATTGCCCTATCCTCTGAGGAATCGACCTTTTCACTGCTCGCCTTACGAACAAATTCGCTCTCAAGGGCGTGGATAAATTCTTCAAAAGAATCGTCCTGGTTGGCCGGATGAACAGGAGGCAGGAAGGCCCAGTTCTTCCCGTCACGGGAATCAGGAAGCAGGTGCACAGAATAGAGTTTTTCGGGCAGACCAGAATCATCGACCTTGAGCACTGAGAGCATATCAAGACGAAGAAAGAGAAGATCCATAAGATCTTCATCACTTATATCTTCACCTGCCAAGTGGGTATGAACTAGACGCAGCCCCTTCAAACGTCCCTGACTGCGAATATGAGAAAGACTGGGAATCAATATCCCCTTAAAGTCTCCCACAATCACAGCCTCAACTTTCCCGGAACGCTGGAGCAACAAACCTATCTGACGATTTAACTCGGAAGAAAGCCCGCAGAGTGCCTTAGCCATCTCGGGACCGATCACCTGATCCCTTCGCCCCCGCTTTCCAGCCAGTCGTTCCAGTAATTTCAGCTGATTCTTTTTAAGACCGCTGGTATTGCCGCTTACAAGTGCTATTTTGAACTCTCCAGATATTGTTTAATGGATTCAGCAATGGTGTTAAATACTTTCCTGAACACCTCTTCGTCACGCTCAAGCAATGTCACCCGAAAGCCCTGCAGATCCGTGGCAAAAGACGTTAAAGGCACCACACAGACACCCGTTGATCCAAGAAGATAGTAGACAAAGCGCTTATCAAGAGAAGTACCTTCTGGAGTGACTAGTCCCTCAATCATTTTCCGAACCTCGGTGTTCTCAATGGGCAAGGTCTGCTGATGATTTAAAGCACCATTTTCAAAACAGACGCTCATATAAAATGCGCCATTGGGTCGGTTCACCAGTACCCCTTTCACATCCTGCAAAGTCTCCTGAGCAATATTGGAAAATTTTTCATAGCGCCGAATTCGCTCTTCCAGATATCCCTGATACTTGGGATGCTGTACAACTTGCGGATAAACCGTCTGTGGCAAGGTGGTGGAACAGACTTCCACCATCTTGGCATTGAGGATGGAGTTCACATATTTAGCGAACATGGGATCTTTATCACCGTTATAAATCTCTATCCAGCCACAGCGGGATCCAGGCCAGGGCATCTCCTTTGACACGCCTCGCATGGCAATGGCCGGTACATCACCAATCACAGCAGAAAGCGGAGAGGTGGACGTCCCGTTATAAACAATATTGTGATAGACCTCATCACAAATAATAAAGAGATCATAACGGCTGGCCAACTCTACAATGGCTTCAAGGATATACGTTGGATACACTGCACCCGTTGGGTTATCCGGATTAATAATCAGGATTCCAGCCACGGCAGGATTATATTTGATGGATTTTTCAAGATCATCAAGATCAGGATACCAGTGATTATTAGGATCAAGAATATAAGTAAGCGGCTTATCCCCAGCGTGTGCAGCTTCTGCGGAAGAGTGCGTGGTATAGCTTGGTGTTGGTACCAGGACCCTTGCAGTTCTACGCAGGAAACCAAAAATCTTTGAGATGGCATCACCAAGTCCGTTAAAGAAAAGAATATCTTCCGGATCAATCTGCACACCGCCCAGTTTATTGGTTTCTGCCGCGATAAATTCACGGGTACTCAGTACACCTTTCGTTGGACAGTATCCATAGGTCGCATCCTGCATCACCGCATCGGACACAATCTCTTTCATCCAGAGAGGAATTTCCTCCCCTTTCATAATAGGATCACCAATATTTTCCCAATTGGTGCTGAGGCCAAGTTTCTGTAATTTGGTGCCGACATTCACAATATTGCGAATCTCGTACGTTAATTCACCGGCACCTATATGGACGATATTTGTCCGCATGATTCGTTACTCCCTTCTCTTGCACTTTGCAGGTACTTGTCCCTGCATTTGGTATTGTATGTTTTAGATAAATATCTTAATCGATTTAATTGATTACCACAGGCATAATACAGAGTCAACCGATGTAATATGTTGTCACTCTCTTATCACTATTGCCCGATTATGAAATTGCAAAGACAGCATAGTAAATAATAATCAAAAATATTTTGATTTCATTCAAATCCATATGATACACTGCAGAAGTCATATAGAATATCTTATTACTATTTCAACCCTGCCTTCATCAGGAATACGAACTACTTGTTCACAAGGAGGATATCATGAAGCGATTTGTTACTCTTATTCTTGGAATCACCCTAAGTTGCATTCTGCTCACATCCTGTAATCAACCGCCCCCCGAACCTATCAAAATCGGCCTTGCAGTCAACCTCAGCGGCCGGGGAGGGATGTCGGGGGAACATATACGTGACGGCGCAATGCTTGCAGTTCGGGATGTAAATGAAAATGGAGGAATAAACGGCAGGCCCCTGCTTTTATTAGTTCAAGATGACGAGAACAGCGATACCGGTATAAAAAAAGCAGATCAGGCCTTACTCGATGAAAATGTAATCGCAATTATCGGACATACAACTTCAACCAACACGTTAAAATCCATGCCGTTTATAGAATCTCACAACGGCCTGCTCATTACCCCTTACACCTCAACGGGAAAAGTCACCGGACTCGATGATATTTTATTACGAACCTCTGTGGACACCAACCTGTACGGCAAAAAACTTGCCGACTTTTTTCGCACAAATCAAATTACTAACATCGCAGTTTTGCTGGATATGACAAATCCAGGCTTCGTCATGGACTACGTGGCAAGATTAAAAGAGCACTACACCGGCAAACTAACCACCGTCAGTCTTCAATCAAGAAAAGACGTAGACTGGAAACAAACAGTGGACGATCTTTTGGATCCAGAGCCGCAATTGATTTTTATGATTACCGAGGCAAGCATGACTGGGGTCGCAACAC
>JAOZQV010000086.1:0-10139 GCA_029932035.1 Deltaproteobacteria bacterium
AAGGCTGCCCTTGTCCACATGCCGTTTCGTTCCTGCCGCCAGTACATGGCCCTGGGGTCGGAATCTATGGCCACATCAATCTCGTCTCTACGCGGGAATGGATGCATGATAATAGCGGTTGACTTAACCTTTGACATATCGGGAGGACTAAGTTTAAATCTGGAAATATCAACCTGATCTGAGTCACCTGCTGCTTCATCGTGCTCATCCTGAATCCTGGTCATGTAAATCGCATCTGCTTTAGAAAGCACATTTCCGAGAGCTTCAGTTTCAATATGATAGGGGAGTTTATGCCTTTCGAGGAAACTGCACACATCCTCTTTCATTTGAAAGGCCTTAGGAGCAGCATAGATGATCTCAACATCTTCAAAATTCTTCAGCAAGTAGCTTAAAGACCTTACTGTTCTCCCCCTTCTAAGGTCCCCGCACATCAGGATTGTTTTTCCATCAAGCCCCCCCTGATCTTCAAAAGATCTCTGTAGCGTATATACATCAAGTATCGCCTGGGTGGGATGCTGATCGCTCCCTGATCCACCAGTTATAACCGGGACCGGACGATTGGTTTGGGTATTCAGCAACCAGGCGGCGCGTTCAGCAATGTTTTCCCCCTTGTGCCTGATAATGATCAAGTCAGTATAGGATGAAAAGGTGCGTAAGCTGTCATCATAGCTTTCGCCCTTCACTTCTGATGAAACATTTGCATCACGTATTTCAGATGTTTTCATGCCCAACATGTGACAGGCGCTCTCAAAGGATAAAAAGGTCCTGGAGGAGGGCTGGGTAAACCAGAGCATGGCCCGTTTGTGGCAGAGAAGATCCTGCACGAAAAGATATCCAGCCTTGTTTTTTGACATCTGTCTGAGCTGATTAGTGATTCCATAGATATCGTCTATGATTTCACGATTCAACTGCTGCGATCTTATCATGTCAAAAAGCCGACCATTTTGCTCAAAACACTCTATTCTTTCCTCTGTTGGAAGTTTTTGAAATTCAGCGAATTTCTCGTCTAAGATATTCATTTTGTCCTCCGGATAATCCAAAACCTAAAACAACTTCTTCTGAATCACGCTTTCCGGGCCCTTTTTTTCAAGACCCAAATGAAGGTATGCCCGTCTGGTAACGACTCGTCCCTGTGGTGTCCGCTTGATATAGCCTTTTTGAATAAGAAAAGGCTCATACACGTCTTCGAGGGTGTCTTTTTCCTCGCCCACGGCCGCGGAGAGGCTGCTCAGGCCTATGGGGCCCCCATCGAATTTCTCTGCAATGGTACACATAATAAAGCGATCCATCTTATCGAGCCCCTCATCGTCCACCTCCAACATGTCCAGGCCCTGACTCGCCACATCCTGAGTAATGACCCCGTCAGCCTTTACCTCGGCGAAATCCCGCACCCTTCTTAAGAGCCTGTTCGCCACCCTCGGCGTTCCCCGGGCCCTTTTGGCGATTTCAAGGGCGCCCGCTTCCCTTATTGGGATCTGGAGAAGCGAGGCCGACCGCATGACAATCTCATGAAGTTCTTCAGGGCTATAAAACTCCACCCTCAGAATCATCCCAAACCTATCTCTCAGGGGAGGCGTCAAAAGCCCTGTCCGTGTGGTGGCGCCAACCAGAGTAAAGGGGGGTAGAGGGATCTTCATTGTCCTTGCAGAAGGGCCCTGCCCGATAATGATATCGAGTTCGTAGTCTTCCATGGCCGGATAGAGGATCTCTTCAACCACATGGTTGAGACGGTGGATTTCGTCGATAAAAAGGACGTCTTTGGGTTGAAGACTGGTGAGAATAGCCGCAAGGTCTCCCGATTTCTCGATGACCGGGCCGGAGGTGCCCTTTATGCTTACCTCTAATTCCTTTGCTATAATGTGGGCAAGGGAAGTCTTGCCAAGGCCCGGGTTCCCGTGGAAAAGCACGTGATCTAAGGCCTCGGATCGGCCCTTGGCGGCCTCAATAAAAACCCTGAGATTCCTTTTCATCTCCACCTGACCCACGTATTCGTCAAGGCTGCCGGGTCTGAGACTTATCTCTGCCGGGAGTTCGTCTAACCGGGGTTCCGGGTCTATAATTCTTTCTTCCATAGCCTTTCCTTCAGGACAGAATTCTCAGGGCCTCTCTGATCAAATCCTCCAAGGTCATCTCTTTGACCCGGGATTTTGCCCTTTCCATGGCCATTTTGGCTGATTTGGGTGAATATCCTAAGTTCATTAAGGCTGAAAGGGCATCATCTATAGTGAGCCTATCCTCCCCTCGAGAGACAGGCATGGGAGAAATGTCCATTTCCCCAATGGCCTTTGAAGCGCGATCCTTCAATTCCAGGGCTATTCTATCAGAAGTCTTTTTGCCTATCCCGGGTATGGCCTGGAGACGGACCGCGTCCCCGTGAGCTATGGCCTCCAACAGGTCCTGGGGTCCCATGCCTGAAAGGATATTGACCGATAACTTCGGGCCTATCCCTGAAACAGAAACCAGCATCAAAAAGAGGGCCTTTTCAAGGCTTGTGTTGAATCCGAATAATGTCAGTGAATCTTCTTTGACATGGGTGTGGATCTGTAGGCTAACCATTTCATCGGTCTCAGGAAGAGAGTAAAAGGTGGATAGGGGGACAGAAACCTCATACCCGACCCCACCCACATCTATTATAATCGATTGCGTTGTCTTCTTGAATAGAATGCCCTTTAAATGCGCAATCATCTTCCCGCCGATTCAAATCTTGACCAGTTGAGGTGGCATATTGCAGTGGCTAAGGCGTCAGAGGCGTCGAGGGGCAACTCCCCCTTAATCCTCAGAATCATCTGAACCATGGACCGAACCTGTTCTTTATCGGCCCTCCCATATCCCACCACTGATTTTTTGATTTCCAGGGGAGTGTACTCAAAAATTGGAATGTCGCATTGAACTGCGGCAATCAATGCAGCGCCCCTGGCATGACCTAACTTTAAAGAGCTCTGAATGTTTTTTGCATAAAAGAGGTCTTCTATGGCCATCTCCTCTGGTTGATAATGGCCTATGATATCCACCATGGATTGAAAAATCTTATGGATTCTCTTATAGAATGGGATTTTGCTGTGTGACTTGATAAGACCGGAATGAATGAAGGTAATATCACTGTTTTTTTTCTCCACCAGACCATACCCGGTAATTCTTGAGCCGGGATCCACACCCAGCACAAGCATCAGTCTAAGGCCTCCATTACATCGTCAGGGATATCGCAATTGGCGTATACATGGCTTACGTCATCATGGTCTTCGATAGATTGCATTAGATTAAGCGTCTGCTGGGCCTTTTTCCCCTCCACCTTAACCGTATTTGTAGGGATCTTGGTCACTTCCGCTAAAGTGTAAGAGAGACCGGCATTATCGATCGCCTGTTTTACGGATTCAAAGTCGGATGGTTCCGTAATGACTTCAAACTCTGTCTCCTCTTCCCTGACATCCTCGGCGCCGGCCTCTAAGGCCAGGTCAAAAAGCTCTTCTTCATCTACCTTATCCTTTTCAAAGACCATAAGACCCTTTTGTTCAAACATCCAGGCAACACACCCCGGCTCTCCAAGATTACCCCCGTGGCGCTCGAAGAGATGCTTTATATCTGCGACGGTCCTGTTCTTATTATCCGTAAGACAATCGATAAGCACGGCCACACCCCCCGGCCCATACCCCTCATAGTTTGCCTCCTCATAGGATACGCCTTCTAACTCACCTGTGCCCTTTTTAATGCCCCTTTCAATATTCTCTTTGGGCATATTCTCTGCCTTGGCCGCGGCTACGGCCGACCTAAGACGGGGGTTTCCATCCGGATCTCCCCCTCCCATACGTGCAGCAACGGTTATCTCCTTGATGAGTTTGGTAAAGATCTTACCCCGCTTGGCATCCGCAGCCCCCTTTTTATGCTTTATTGAACTCCATTTTGAATGACCTGACATTTATTACACCCCCCCAAAGATTGAATATTGGAGATTGAAGATTTCCAATCGTCAATTTTACCCCGCGTGCCCCGTTAAATCCGTTTTTGCAGCTATTTAACTGGGGCACCCGTCAAATGACAGCCCAATTAGATAGACTTCTCTGCTCCGTTTACGCGTGGCCTTGGGCCTGAAAAGGCGGACCTGGCTGAAGTACCCGGAGGCCTCTGATCTAAACGGCTTGGTATCCTCTCCCTCTAAGATTTTACATACAAAGTTTCCCTTTTTCTTGAGAAGTACACAGGCAATTTCCAGGGCTTTCCTTGCGAGAGAGATGGAACGACTTGTATCGGTGGCCCCTATCCCCGTGGTTGGCGGCGCAAGATCGCTTATAACCACATCCCTTGGGGAGATCTCCCGTGTCAACCATTGAGGTTCCAAACTCATTACATCTGCCTGTATAAACCTGAAATTACTGGACAACCGATGATCCGGCTTACTCAGATCTATCCCAACCACTACCCCCTGATTGCCCACCTTTTTGAGCGCGTATTGGGTCCACGATCCCGGATAACAGCCTAAATCGAGCAGTCTGTTGCCCTTATGTATCAATTTGAATTTATTGTCAATTTCCTGGAGTTTATAGACTGACCGGGCAAGCCACTTCTCCTTCTTTGCCAGTCGGGCGTAGTGATCATCCCACTTGTTTTGCTTCATTTTTATATTTTTATCACAGATATATCCCCTTTGCAAAAAAAATATACTATGATAGCGTCAATACCTTGAAATGAGGAGGCGAAAACAGAATGGAAAAAGTAATTATAGATGGAGTGGAATTGCACCTGAGTGAGCCTGATCAAGTGCCTATGTCGTGGGTTGGCCAGGGGGAGTTGATAACCCAGGTCCTGGCCTCCTGGCTTGTCATAGGAGAGGATGATCTGCCCCTGAGCCCGAGATTGGTGGGCAGGCCGGGGGTAGGGAAAACAACCTTGGCCTACCATTCCGGGAGGTCCTTGGGCAGGCCGGTTTATCTGTTTCAGGCCACAATGGACACCAGACCGGAGGACCTGATAGTCACCCCTGTTATCTCGGATAGGGGGAAAATCAAATATACGGCCAGTCCCGTGGTCTCGGCCATGATAAAGGGAGGCGTCGCCGTTATTGACGAGGGAAACAGGATGAGTGAGAAGAGCTGGGCCTCCCTTGCCCCACTCTTAGATAGCAGGAGGTATGTTGAGTCAATTGTGGCCGGGATCAAGATCAAGGCCGATCCCGAATTCCGATTCTGCACAACCATGAACGATGATGCCAGCACCTTCGAGCTACCTGAATATATTCATTCCAGGCTCCAGCCCCAGATTCAAATCGACTTTCCGGAAAGAGATGAAGAACTTCTGATCTTGAAGAGCAATCTCCCCTTCGCAGATGATGAAATCCTCGAATATGTGGTTGAATTCCTCCAGGCGGCTCATGATGCTGACGAACGTTATTCGGTAAGGGATGGGATCAATATAGCCCGTTATGCCCTGAAGAGATTAGCAGGAGGGGAGGTTCAATTGAGTCAAGGAAAACAAACAGAAAAGATGCTCCTATACCTGAAGGAGGCTGCATCCATGATTCTCGATGCGCCTGCGTCAGAATATTTCACGGGATTGGTGGATGAAATTGAGCGCGAAGACTAAGATAGAATGGGAAAACATCCGAATGGTGCCTATCCTGCACAACAGGGTGGAATTCGCCCTGGAGGTAAGAAGGGTATTTCAAGAATTCGAGCCGGATCATGTAGCCGTGGAGTACCCTGATACACTAAAGGGGAAAATCATTGATGGTGTCAAGAGACTCCCTCTCCTCTCTGTGGTCCACTACAGGGAACAGGATGGGGCCTTTACCTATCTTCTCTTAGAGCCGACTGACGGTCAGATAGAGGCAATTCGGCTGAGCCTTTCAGAGAGTATCCCCCTCCATTTTATTGACCGGGATACAGAAGGATACCCTTCCGACTTTGCCCCCATGCCGGACCCCTATGCAATAACAAGGATAGGCCACGTTACGTACTGTCGGGCCTATCTCAAAATGGGCCGTGATCATACTCCTTTCCCCGAGGATACCCTTAGGGAGAAGACGATGGCCTATCACCTCCAACAACTTAGCAAAACAGGTAAACGGGTCCTTTTTGTGGGTGGGCTGTCTCATATTAGCGGGATATTGGACATGCTCGACGAACCCCAGACCCAGGTTATTGGTCGGAGAGTGAGGAAGGGGGTTGGACTGGCCCACCTCCACAGGGACTCAAGCAGGGAGATTATGGGCGAAATGCCATTTCTCGCGGCGGCCTATGAGGGTGGAAGGTCGGGGCTTGAGGAGTTGGACAGGCTCAAGATTAACTCTCAATTGATTGACATTGCGCGGAAAAGGCATTGGAAAAAGAGCAAAGAAGAGCTTTATCTTAGCCAGGTCCGAATATTAAACAAATTCGCCAGGAACTATGCCTTTCTCACGGGGAATCTCGTACCCAGCTTTTACCAGATCATTGTTGCGGCCAGGGGCGCAGTTGACGATAATTTTGCCTATGAGCTATGGGAAAGGGGGAGCGATTATCCCTGGCAGACTGAAGAGCCCGGTCTTCCGGTGCTTCGATTAAAAGGAGAAGATCTCTTCTTAGACAATAAGAGAATCAGGTTTCATCGGCAGCTAAAAACCCTGCGCAGGCGCTTAGTGCCTGTTCCGGTCAAGAAACGGGAAAGGGAGCGTCATCCCGGAGAGTGGCGGAAAGATTTCAAGGGGTTTTCTATCTGTTCTTATCCGCCCGAGGACGTTGCCATTGAAGGGTATGGTCACTATCTGAGAAAGAAAGCCCTTGAGATAAAGACTGAAGAAAACACGCGGATCGAGCCCTTTACCTGCTCCATCCTTGACGGTTTGGACATCAGGGAGACCATCAGGGAATGGGCCAGCGGGACGATCTATGTGAGAGAAGAGCGGCCTTTAAAGGGAAAGGTGGGTTCTGTTGTGGTCATCTTTGATCCTGACTTTCCGGACAGGGACGGCAGGGAGGATTTCCCGTGGTGCGTGACCTGGCTTGGTGAGCATAACCAGGAATCGGATATGTCTTTTTACAGCACCCCCGCAGGTGAGGTGATGGACGGTCCGGGAATTTCCAGGTGTCAGTACGGGGGCTTCATGCTGACCTACCCACCCCTGCGGGTCTATGACATCTGGAGAGATCCCTTTTTTCATTTTGCCAGGAACAAGCCTGAAAGACTCCTCATGGCCGCCCTCGACTACAGTCTTGAGAAACATGTGGTCTACGTGGCAGCTACACCTCCATCGGGGTGGTGCCGGAGCATGGCGGCCCGTCTCGGCAAAAAGATTATCTACCTCCCCATCGGGACCTTTTCTCCTGTTACCTTAAAAAAGATCAGACAGTTTCACGTATTAGACGGCCATCCCGTAAGAAGGTATGCACGCAATTATATTTGATGGGCAAATTTACAATGTCAATGGGGGTCGTAGACCTTAAAGCCTGCCAGAGCACCCCTGAAATTAACAACCCCCATTCTACCGCCATGACGGCGCTTTTTTGTTGTATTTGTTCCTTCTTGTCATTTTTTTGGCCAATTTCAAAGTAAATTACCACTATGACGGGAAATATGGCTTGAAATAAAACTCAGAAAGGTGTAATATAGCTTCAAAAGTTAATTTTTTACCGTTATAGCGGTCCAAAGTGAAAGAATGGAAAAACCAATAGCAGAAATCGTCCATTTCCACAGAAAGCAGAGCGGCTTAAGCCGAAAGCAGCTTGCAGACATGGCCGGTGTCGGAAAGACAGTCATTTTTGACATTGAAAATGAGAAGGAGACTATCCGTTTTTCCACTCTTAAAAAAGTCTTAACGGCATTGAATATAAAGATAAACCTTGAAAGCCCCTTAATGGAGCGTATGCATGAGAAAAGCTGAAATTACGATGCAAGGCGTTCCTGCCGGTATTCTCGAAGAAATTGAGCCAGGCAGGATATACCGTTTCAGATATCATACACGATACAACGGTCCGCCGATCTCCCTGACCCTGCCGGTCGAACAGAAGGTGTTCGAATTTGATCGTTTTCCTCCATTTTTTGATGGGCTGCTTCCGGAGGGGGTGATGCTGGAGAGTCTCCTTAAAAAGCTCAAGATTGACCGGCATGACTACTTTGGTCAGTTGGTTACAGTGGGCGGAGATTTGGTTGGGGCTACAACGGCCACGGAGATATCTGAATGAACCGCTGTCCTATCACATATGAGGAATGCGGCGATTCGAAATACTCTGACAGGGGCCTCAAACGGCTCTCCCGCAATCTCACATACCTGAGCGACCTCCCTTATTCTGCAGAAGAACAGATCAAAGAGGCAGCGGCAAGGGCGGATAAGATGTCTATTCAGGGGATTCAACCAAAGCTGAGCGCCGTTCTCAGCCCCAAAAAGGGTGGGTTTGAGATCGTGGACAGAGGCGGTCGTTATATTCTCAAACCCCAGGTCCCTGCCTATTTCCAGGTTCCCGAGAACGAAGATCTTACCATGCGGCTGGCCGCGAATATTGGGATAGAGGTCCCATTACATGGTCTGGTTTATTCGAAAGATGGGTCCATGACCTATTTTGTGATGCGATTCGATCGGGTAGGTCGTGGGGGAAAAGTGGCGGTTGAAGACTTTGCTCAGCTTTCCGGGCAAGACAGAGAGACAAAGTATCACTCATCCATGGAGCGGGTTGCCCAGATCATTGAGGCGTTCTGCACCTTTCCCTTGATGCAGAAAGCCAGCCTGTTTAAACGGACGCTTTTCAATTTTTTGACAGGCAACGAGGACTGCCACCTAAAGAATTATTCCCTGATCCGTCGGGACCCGAAGGTGGAGCTGTCGCCTGCATATGACCTCGTGAACACTTCCATAATCCTTGAGGCAAAAGAAGAGATCGCCCTCCCCATTAACGGGAAGAAGCGCAAATTGAGCCCAAAGGACCTCATCGAATACTTCGGCAGGGAGCGGCTGGGGCTGACGGAAAAAGTTGTTGGACAGACCCTTGAAGGGTTCAGCAAGGTAAAGTCAGATTGGCTTCGCATGATATCTGTCAGTTTTCTCTCTCGGGAGATGAAGGATAAATATTCCAAGCTGATGAACAGCCGTTTTGAGAGGCTCTATCCATGAGCATAAAACTTAACGTTGCAAGAGCTGAGACATAGCTTTATTTACCTGCTCCCTTATCCCCTCTTGAGAAATATGTGATCTACTACGTGGTAGCCACACCTCCATCGGGTATGGGTGTTGTACTGTTGCACCTACAGGTCCAGAACATAGAAAGCCTTAGTCAGACAGTGATCACCCAGGTCAGAAAGAAAAAGGAGATATCCTTTTAATATATCATTGTTTTTTATGAGACGAAATATAATCTATATGGCAGATAGCTCAACTTTTCCGTGGTACTGAATTTTTGAGATATCCAGATGGTATTTCTGTGGCACAGGAAGCTTGGCCGACCTTGCAACGACTCTATCCACCCCTCATCATAGCCAAAAAAAGCCGACCAATCTGGATGCAATCAAAAAGAATGCAAAATTTTCAGGAAAGTTCTTCAGTTGTGACCGTATCTGTCAAATCCATCGGTTATCATGCCTGCATGTCACGGAGCAGTCATTGGTTAACGGACCCAGTTTCCATTGACTTTTAGATGAGTTAGGTATAAACAACATTCAGCAGTATTCTCGAACCAGGTTTTTTCTCTACCCGATAAGGAAAGAGGATTTGAAATGGTCTACTGTCACCCGAAAACCCCGTTATTCCAAACAGATGGAGAGCGGGGTTTTGTGTTTTGTAGCCCCGTGAAATACTCATATAAAGGATTATGGTATTCAAAAAGGGAATAAGTCAAGAAAGTCAAGGCAGTACCCCAAGGTCCACATGAAATGTAAACTCTGCAACGGAAATGAGCCACTAATAAAGGCTCACATAATACCGGAAAGCTTCTACCAACCGCTGCAGATAGGAAAAGATCTACCAAAAATCTATTCTGCGAAGAAAGGCGAATACCCAAAACGGGCCCCAGCTGGCATATACGATAAGAAAATTCTCTGCGGGCATTGTGACAATGAGATTGGCGTTTGGGATCGATATGCCAAGGAGGTTCTATTCGTTCCATTCGATAAAGAGAGATATATCCGTGTCAACGGTGAAGATGCTCTGTATGAATTGGCGAATGTTGATTATGCCAAACTGA
>JAOZQV010000086.1:10149-11540 GCA_029932035.1 Deltaproteobacteria bacterium
CTGTTTTTCATCTCGTTTTTATGGCGCGCCTCGATCACGGCCCACGATTTCTTTTCCAACGTTAATGTCGGACTTTGGGAGGCCAAATTACGAGAGATGATCATCAACTCTGATCCAGGGACTGAAGATGATTTTTCTGTGATACTGTCAAAATTTCAAAATGGCTTAAGCTATATGCTGATTAATCCCATGAGGAAGAGATTTGAAAATAGAATCACTTATTACAGATTCAGAATGGCGGACTATGTGGCCATAATAAAGGTTGATAAGCTGCCCTTTCCTCCTGAGCTAAGACGTTTTGTGCTCAAGCCAGATGCACCTGTTCTTGTAAGAATAAGGAAACATAAAAGGAGTAAAGAGATAGAGGCGGCCATTCAAATCAATGAATTATTGGAGTAAAGCATGAAACATTCTCAAGTGGTCTATGTCCATGAAAGCAAACAATAAGCAGATAATCATAACCAACACCTCCCGACATAGGAATATGATCCAATCATTCCTTCTGGGACTGCCTGAAGGGGGGACCTTGGATGTCATAACCAGAGATTTTGAAGCGTCTGTTTTTTTGCAATTCACTGACGGTTTCCAAAGATTTGAAAAAATTCGGATTTTGATTGGCAATGAGGAAAAACCCAAATTCCAAAAGGATGTTATTGATCGAATACGCTTGAGTAATGATCGGTCAATTGAGATTGCCAAAGAGCATAGTGATGAGCTTGAAGGACTTGCCCAGGTGAGAGATGCTATCAATTCGGGGCAAATTAAAATCAGTGCATACCTCAAGGACAAGCTTCATGGCGCCCTCTATCTGTACACTGATCAGAACGGTGAACAGATAGGATATGTTGGTTCCAGTGACTTTTCAATGGACGGCCTTCAATATGGCACCGAAATAAATGCTGGAATGGATAAGGGCCAGTGCGAAGAAATGTCTGCGCTGTTCGAAAAGCTTTTTGCTGGTGCTGAGGATATGGGTGAAGAAGTGGTAGCGCATATCGACCGCCATATCCGCGATTTCAGCCCTTACGAAATCTATCTCAAATCCCTATACGAATATTTTAAAGGTCGTGAGATTTCTCCAGGCGTGTGGGAAAAGCAAGATTCCTAAATTTTCCCGATGCTGAGCGGTTATCAGCGGGATGCCTATTATCAACTTCTGAGGATAGGCGAGCTGTATAGCGGCGCGCTATTGTGCGACGGCGTTGGCTTGGGGAAAACTTTTGTTGCATTGATGCTCATTGAAAGGATGGTTCAGGAACGGAAGCGAGTGGTCGTGATTGTACCCAAGTCCACCCGCGAAGCTGTCTGGGAGGCCTGTATCCGCCGTTATATTCCGGATGTCCGAGGGGTTTTTGGTAGCCTGGTGGTGGTCTATAACCACACGGATCTGA
>JAOZQV010000087.1 GCA_029932035.1 Deltaproteobacteria bacterium
CACGCCTACGGAAATAGGAATGAGAAATCATTCCGGCTCTATTGTCAAGCACAAAGATGCTGTTGGTTAGGAATAAGCGTTATTGGCAACCCCAACTCAAAATGATTATGATTATGATTATGAAACAAAGGACGGATTTTTAAAGGTTGAAGTCCGGATTTATCTCGGTATTTGCGCACAGCGCTGATGCTCCACTCTCTGGCAAAATCGATCCTTTTATTGACACCTTGGAAAATCCTGTGATAGAAGTTCTGGGTCAGGATGGAATTTTTCGGGTTGCAAATAGGCAGTAGGTTTTCTTTGCGTCTTTGCGCCTTTGCGTGAGACTCTTTCGGTTTTATCCGGGTTGGGGTTTATAATGCGGAAAGACGAAGTGCCCCAGGACCAGGGGATTCTCGAGAACTACAAGGAAGTGGTATACGCCGTGGACGATCAGGGCCGGTATATGCCTGTGCCTTCAAAGGGGTGGTCGGCCAAGACCGATGCCAACGAACTGGCCTGGGTCGGGATCAATCTCAAAATTGAAAAAACCCGGAAGATGGTGCTTGGGGGCAATTTGAGTCCTCTTGCCTACTACATGGAGTTGAACCATATGAAACCGGCTCTGCTCGGAAAGTACGCGGGGTTTTCCCGGTGGCGCGTGAGAAGGCACCTTAAACCCGCGGTTTTTTCAAAACTAAGGCCCGATGTCCTTGAGAGGTACGCCACGGTGTTCAACATTACGGCGGATCGCTTGAAAATCATGGACGATTAAACGGCTCTAAAGGGTAACCGTGCACGAAACCTTCACACACCAGCACCACGCCCATTGCGAAAGCGGGGTTTTCACAAGCCTTCTATGCCATCATGGGGTCGACATCTCGGAAAGCATGGTTTTCGGCATTGGCTCCGGGCTTTTTTTCTCCCATTTGCCCTTTATAAAGGTCTACGGCCTCCCCCTTACCGCATACCGCATAGCCCCGGGCGGCATCATCAAGCGTGCTGCAAAACGTTTGGGCATACGGCTCAAATTTGAAACGTTTCGTGACGAGGAAAAGGGAATGTTGGCCCTGGACCAGGCCCTTGCCGCCGGCAGGCCGATTGGCCTTCAAACAGGCGTGTTCTGGCTCCCCTTTTTTCCGCCCGCCTACCGGTTCCAGTTTAACGCCCACAACTTGATCGTTTATGGAAAAGAGGGTGATGATTATCTCATCAGTGACCCCACCTTAGACCGCCCTGTGAAATGCCCGTCATCGGATCTCAGAAAAGCAAGGTTTTCCAAAGGTTTTTTAGCGCCTAAGGGGAAGATGTACTATCCTGTAGAGATTCTCCGGGACCTGGATTATCGCAAGGCCGTTTCCAAGGGGATCCGGGAGGTCTGCTCCCGGATGCTTAACAGGGTTCATTCCCTTGTGGGAGTTCGGTCCCTCCGCGCCATGGCAAAAAAGATTCCCGCCTGGCCCCAAAAACAGGGGGAGAAGTATGCCGCAGCCCAGCTTGCCAACATTATCAGGATGCAGGAGGAGATCGGCACCGGCGGGGCGGGTTTCCGTTTTTTATATGCGTCCTTTTTGCAGGAAGCAGGCGACATGTTAGGGATGGACGAACTCCTGGTTCTTTCCGAGAGGATGACAAAGGTAGGCGACCGGTGGAACTCTTTTGCGTACAAGGCCGCGCCCGTGTGCAAGGGCCGCAAGAACGGTAGGGCCGTCTACGGCGAACTCAGAGACATCCTGTTAAATTGCGCTGACCAGGAGTACGGCATCTTTCACGATCTTCGCCGCTTAAAAATATAAAGCGCACCTTGAGCCGGTTTTTCCATGGAACCAGTCGTTGAGATCATTGACCTTAAAAAGAGGTATGAGCCGGAAACAGAGGCACTGGCAGGGGTTGATCTTTGCGTTGAAAGGGGAGACTCCTTCGGGCTCCTGGGCCCCAACGGCGCGGGAAAGACCACCCTCATATCAATCTTATGCGGCATTTTAGCCCCGTCCTCCGGCAAAGTTCGGGTCTTTGGACAGGTCCCTGGAAAAGATCGGGACCTAAGAAAGCTGGTGGGTCTGGTCCCCCAGGATATTGCCCTTTACCCAACCCTCACCGCACGGGAGAATCTCCTATATTTCGGTCGCATGCAGGGCCTTTCAGGCCGCAAGCTCTCCGATCGAGTTGAAGAATCCCTCGGCTTTCTCGACTTAGGTGAAAGTTCTGACCGTCGGGTGGAGGTCTGCTCGGGTGGGATGCGCAGGCGGATCAATCTCTCTGTAGCGCTCTTAGGGGAGCCCCAGCTCCTGGTTCTTGACGAGCCGACTGTGGGTATCGATGTCCAGACGCGTGTCAATATCTTAGACAAAATAGCAGAGCTCAATAAAAGAGGTATGACGCTTGTGTACACCAGCCACTATATGGAAGAGGCCCAGAAGGTCTGCAAGAACGTGGCCGTGATAGATTCAGGCAGGGTGTTGGCTAAAGGCACGCTAAAAGAGGTGATGTCTGCCCACGAGGAGTGCGGAAACCTCGAAGACGTGTTTCTCAAACTCACGGGGCGCAGTTTGAGGGGATAGAGGCATGAAAGAGTTTTTTGCCACGCTTCACAAGGAGTTCCTTATTTTTTTTCGGGACAGAGCCGGCCTGGGCATCGTGTTTCTCATGCCCATGGTTCTGGTTCTGGTGGTGTCTCTTGTCCAGGAAGGCACCTGGGTCGCCATAACAGCACAAAACATGGAGGTGCTGGTGGTGGACGATGATGGGGAGTCCTTAGGCAAGGCTGTTGTTCAGGGGCTTGCAGAATCCGGCCTGTGCAGGGTCGTCACTAAGATTTCGGGAAAAACCATCACAGTGGAGGGCGCCCGGAAATTAATAATGTCGGGCAGACACAGGTTCGCGGTGATTGTGCCTGCCGGTTCAACCCTGCGTGTGCGCAAGGAGGTGGAAAGGATCATGGTCCCCCTGTTTTCGGGCAAAAAAGGGGTCCACACCTTTGGTAGTCCCGGAAAGGGGGAGGCGGCCCGGGTCACGTTGATGTTAGCACCGGAGTTAGCCAGCCTTTTCCAGGAGGCCCTCATAGCCAATATCAGGCTCTTGCTCCGCGGTGTGGAGATGGCTGTCCTGCAGGAGGAGGTGATGAGACGTGTGTCCGGTTTTTCATCCCGGGCAACCGGTGCTGCGTCCAAGCAGAAGGATGATTTGGCCCTGGCCAAACAGGGCCTGGTGGGATTAGGGCTGGAATATCCGCGGAAGGAGTTAAATATTTTGCCCAGTTCTGTGCAGCAGAACGTCCCAGCCTGGAGCCTGTTCGGCATGTTCTTCATCCTGATACCCATGGCCGGAAGCATCATAACGGAAAGGGTTCAGGGCACTCTGGTGCGCCTTTACACCACACCGGCCCCTATAAGCGCCGTGTTTGGGGGCAAGATCGTCATGTACACGGCCGTATGCTGCGTACAGTTTTGCCTCATGCTCGGTATCGGGCTGTTTGTCCTCCCTTTATTGGGTCTTCCAAGGCTTGTGATCACCGGTGGGGCAGCAGCCATCCCCTTAGTGGTTTTTGCGGCGGCCTTAGCCGCGGTGGGTTTCGGGCTCCTCATGGGGTGTATTTTTTCTTCCCTGATGAAGGCAGCCATGTTCGGGGCGGTCTGCATAGTGATATTCGCCGCCTTGGGCGGAATAATGGTGCCCGTTTTTGTCATGCCCAAGGTGCTCAAAGTGATAAGCAACATATCACCCCTTGCCTGGGCCCAAAACGCCTTTACGGAGATTTTTGCCAGGGGGGGCGGTTTGCCTGATGTGTGGGTCGAAATCTGCGCACTCTTGTTTTTTTCCATTACCAGCCTTCTCGCTGCGTGGGTTATGGAGCACGGCAGAGCAAGAAATGGTTTCCGGGTCTTATGAGCCATTTCAAAACCAATGCCCCTATCTGGTCCTGTATTATGGCAGCTTGAAAATGCACATTACATTTATTAGGCTATTGACATTATAATCTATATAGCGGCATATTCAGAGATAAAATAATGTAAGCGTTCAGAGGCTCAAAGGTTATATTCTCGAATTCTGGGCATGAAACTCGGAGCAATAGTGGCCTTAGCTCAATGAGGTGATTGCGTGTGGTCCGTTGAGGGAGATGGCCGATATCGAACATTTGTTCGAGTTGGGGAAAATTGAAATGGAAGCAGCTAAAAAATACTTTGAGAAGTACGGCCAGATGGAGCGGTATTATGACATCATCGGTGAAAAAGGAAGAAAACAGGGATCTTGACCTTGAAAATGATCTCTTGCTTTCTTCAAAGGATGTTGAATTTATGAGGAAGGCCAGCTCTCAAAATGTGCGGACCCTTGAGAGCTATCTTGATTTTTTGGAAGATATTGATGCCTTTGGATCAAAAAAGGTCAAAAGCGAATTCTACGAGGCTGAGTTTGAGTTGTAGTCGGTAGTTTCTTATCTTTGCGTCTTGGCGCCTTTGCGTGAGAAATAACCCGAATCCTGGTCCCCGAATGGGGTAGCCCATGTGCAGTCTTTGGTCAGGGAAGATGCGGCAAAAAGTTGCTGACATCTCTCTTGACAAACCATTTCTCTCATATATAATTCCATCAAATGATGGAAACACATGTTTGGATAAGACGATGGCAACACCTTTAGAAAAGGCCCGCAAGGACCCCAATTCCATGAAGGCCAGGATATTGAAGGTGGCTCGCCGCATGTACGGTGAGTACGGGTATCATGGCACTACAACCCGGATGATTGCCCTGGAAGTGGGAATCGATATTTCCACGCTCTACTATCATTGGGGAGAGAAAACCGATCTTTATGAGTCGGTGATATTGGACATTAACAATGACCTTCGAAACAAACTTATTGAGGTAGAAAAGGTCATCCATGGCCGGCCGTTAGCAAGACGATTAGGGATCGCCATTGATATGGTTACCGATTATCTTTTTGAATGCCCTGAGATATCCAATCTTGTCCTGTTTCAGTATTTTCGGAAGACCCGCAAAGAACCTAATCTCGATTTTCATGTCCCTGATTTCATTTCAGATATTGCCCGTTCCATGGATCTTTGCAAGACCGGGGAGTCCATCCCGACGAGTGCTTCCATGCGTGTCCTGGCCATGATGAATTCAATCCACAACTTTATCTCTGGTGAGAATTTCTTTCGGGAGATGCTCAAATTGAAAAGGGAGGAATACATCGATCATGTTAAAGAGACCCTTGAGTTTATGCTAATCCCCGCCTTTAACGGTGGTTCTCAGGGGCAAACGGATATAAACCAAACAGACATAAGGAGGTGACAGGATGGCCCTTAACTTAGATGCCATCGGTAAAAAGATCGGACCGGTGAGCAAGGAATATAACTGGAAGGATCTTGTGCTCTATGCCCTTGGAGTGGGAGCAGGCTTTGATGAATTGGAGTACTGTTACGAAGATCAACTAAAGGTTATCCCCAGTTTTTCTATTGCCAGCGTGTTTGAATTTTTAGCTGAGGTGGGGATAAGCTCTAATGTTGACCTTTCCGGTGTTCTGCATGGGGAACAGGACATCATTTTCCACAACCCTATTCCCACGGAGGGGACCTTATCCACCGAAGGGGTGATCACCCACATGTACGACAAGGGGAAAGGCAGGGGCGCGCTGGTAGTAGCCGAGGCCGATACCTATCATTCCAACGGGACCAAGCTCTTTACCAATATCTTTACTATATTCGGCCGGAAAGACGGTGGGTTCGGGGGAGACCCCGGCCCAAGTGGAGCCGTGGATTTTCCAGCCCGGGCGCCTGATTTCGAAGAACCGGGCACACCGCAGTCACATCAACCCCTGTTATACCGACTTTCGGGAGATATCTTTCAGCTCCATGTGGACCCGGAGTTTGCAAAGGCCAGTGGCTTTGAACAGCCGATTATGCATGGCCTTTGCACACATGGCTACGCCTGCCGCGCAGTGATAAAGTATCTGTTTCCCGGGGAACCGGAACGTATGACCCGGTTTCGAGTCCGTTTTTCCAAAACACTCTACCCAGGTGTCCCTATTACTACCCAGATCTGGAAGCTGGAAGAAGGTAAGGCCCTGTTTCGCACCATCAACGCTGAAAACGGGGAGGTGGTTATCGACCAGGGTATTGTGGAATGGATGAGCGCCGAGGAGATGGAGATGCGGAAGGGTCGCGAAGGCATCCGGTTTGACGATCAGGTGGCCATTGTTACGGGTGCCGGCGCAGGACTTGGCCGTGTCTACGCCCTTGAATTGGCCAAACGGGGCGCCAAGGTCGTGGTGAATGACCTCGGCGGGGCCCGGGATGGTTCTGGTGAGGGATCTTCTTCTCCCGCCGATGATGTGGTGGCAGAAATCAAGGCGGTAGGTGGCGAGGCCGTGCCCAACTACGACTCGGTGGCCAGCGCCCAGGGGGGACAGGCAATCGTTGATACGGCCATTAATGCCTTTGGCCGGGTTGACATCCTGATCAACAACGCAGGGATTTTGAGGGACAAGACCTTAGTCAAGATGGAACCTGAGAACTGGGATGCGGTAATGGATGTCCATTTGAAAGGCGCCTATAATGTGACCCGTCCCGCGTTTGTCAAGATGCGGGAGAACCGGTATGGCCGCATTATCCTGACCACTTCGGCCGCAGGTCTGTATGGTAACTTTGGCCAGACCAACTATTCGTCGGCCAAGATGGGGTTGATCGGTCTGATGAATACTGCCAAGTTAGAGGGAGACAAGCACAATATCAAGATTAACACCGTTGCCCCGGTTGCGGCCACCAGGCTCACCGAGGATATCCTCCCTCCGGATCTCTTAGACAAACTCAAACCCGAATTCGTTGCGCCTCTCGTGCTCTACCTCTGCTCCGAACTCTGTCCCATATCGGGGGCAATCTATAACGCCGGCATGGGCTACTTCAACAGGGTCGCCATCGTTACCGGTCCCGGAACGGTCATAGGCAAAGAGACAGAAATTCCCTCTGTCGAGGCCGTTGCGGCAGGTATGGAGAAGATCAGGTCTATCAAAGGCGCAGAAGAGTTCCCCAATGCCACGGCATCTTTCGGTCCTATTTTAGATGCCTTCAGTCCCAAGAAGAAAGAGACCGCGTCTGAAGAGTCCGGGGGGCTGACAGTGGCTGGCGTTTTTGAGAATATCCCCGGGGCCTTCCAGCCAGACAATGCCGCTGGTGTGGATGTTGTGTTTCAGTTTGACATCTCCGGCTCCGGAGGGGGGGCCTGGTTCATCACGGTGAAAGACGGAGGCTGTGAGGTCATTGAAGGATCCCACGGCAGTCCCACCACCACCATCAAAATGGGGGATGATGATTTTGTTAAGATGATGAGCGGCGAATTGAACGCCATGAGCGCCTTTACCAGCGGAAAGCTCAAGGTTGAAGGCGACCTGATGAAATCGCAGCTTATTGAAAAGCTGTTTAAGCTTTGATGCATGATACAGGATGCATGATGCATGATACAATACACTATCGTAAAAAGTCCGATTTTGTGAATTTTGAGCCTTTTTGCGGCTGTATAAATATTTAATCTTCAATCCCGCGCATCGCGGGATCAATATTCAATATAAAAGGGAGGACCATCCATGATCGGTATAACATCGTATGGCGGCTACATCCCCAGGCTCCGGTTAGACCGGATGAGTATCTATCAGGCTATGGGCTGGTTTGCCCCGGCCATTGTGATGGTGGCTCAGGGGGAACGCTCTTTTTGTAACTGGGATGAGGATGCCTTGACAATGGCAGTGGCGGCATCAAAAGACTGCCTCGTGGGACAGGACAAATCTGCAATAGACGCCCTTTTCTTATGTTCTACGACACTGCCCTTTTCTGATCGGCTTAATGCCGGTGTTGTCAAGACGGCGCTTAACCTGAAAGATGAACTCCATGCAGCAGACCTGACATCGACACTCAGGGGAGGAACTACGGGGCTGGTTCAGGCGCTTTCCGCGGTCAAAAGCGGCGACAGGAGCAGGGTTTTGGTTACTGCCGCGGATAAACGTTTAGCCAAGGCCGGCTATTTTTACGAAATGTGGTTTGGTGACGGGGCAGCCTCTCTCCTTGTGGGAGACTCGGATGTCATTGCTGAATTCTTAGGCTCTTATACCGTTACATATGATTTTGTTGACCATTACAGGAGTTCAACAAACCAATATGACTATATGTGGGAAGAACGCTGGGTGAGGGACCAGGGATACTCCAAGATAATACCGGAAGCAGTTTCCGGTCTGTTTGATAAGCTCTCCATAAATATGGAGGACGTGGATAAATTTGTGTTCCCGTGCTTTTTTAAGTCTGAGCATAGGAAAATCGCCCAAAATTTAGGCGCTTCTCCTGAAAAGGTCATGAATAACCTCCACGAGGTGTGCGGTGAAACAGGTGCGGCCCATCCCCTGGTAATGCTTGTCCATGCCTTGGAAGATGCCCAGCCGGGTGATCGTATACTAATGGCCGGTTTTGGCCAGGGCTGCGACGCGCTCTACTTCCGGGTGACAGATGAGGTCCTCAATCTTCCTGTTAGGCAGGGAATAAAGGGTTCACTTGCCAATAAGAAGGCCACGGATAACTACGCCAAGTTCCTTAAGTTCAGGGATCTGATGCAAACCGAAATGGGTATCCGGGCCGAGGCCCCCACCCAGACGGCCATGAGTGTGTTGTGGCGTAAACGGGATATGATTTTAGGACTGGTGGGGGGGAAATGCACCGAATGCGGGACCCCCCAGTTTCCGAGGATGGATATCTGCGTCAACCCCAAATGCCGTGCTGTAAACACGCAGGCGCCCTATGAGTTTGCAGATGTGCCCGCCTCTGTCAAGAGCTTTACAGGAGACCTTTTGGCAGTTTCAGTGGATCCTCCCGGTATATACGGGATGGTTCAGTTTGAGGGCGGCGGACGATTTATGGCCGACTTTAGTGACTGTGAGATTTCAGAAGTCCGGGTGGGCCAGCAGGTTAGTATGTCGTTCCGGAGGCGGTACACAGACACGGAGCGTGGTTTTTCCGGTTATTTCTGGAAGGCAGTCCCCGTTCCCGAATTAGAGGTGAAAGACGCTGAGGAAGGAGATGCCATCCGTTTTGACGATCAGGTGGCCATTATTACGGGCGCCGGTGCAGGACTTGGTCGTGTCTACGCCCTTGAATTGGGTAAACGGGGGGCCAAGGTGGTGGTGAATGACCTGGGCGGGGCCCGGGATGGCTCTGGTGAGGGGTCTTCTTCCCCTGCCGATGATGTGGTGGAAGAGATCAAGGCGGCAGGGGGCGAGGCCGTGGCCAACTACGACTCGGTGGCTACACCTGAAGGGGGCCAGGCAATCGTTGACACTGCCATCAATGCCTTTGGTCGGGTTGACATCCTGATCAACAACGCAGGTATCCTCCGGGACAAGACCTTGGTCAAGATGGAACCTGACAACTGGGACGCGGTAATGGATGTCCATTTGAAGGGGGCCTATAATGTGACCCGTCCCGCCTTTGTAAAGATGCGAGAGAACCGGTATGGCCGGATTATCCTGACCACTTCGGCCGCAGGCCTGTATGGTAACTTTGGCCAGACCAACTATTCGTCGGCCAAGATGGGGTTGATCGGTCTGATGAATACTGCCAAGTTAGAGGGAGACAAGCACAATATCAAGATTAACACCGTTGCCCCGGTTGCGGCCACCAGGCTCACCGAGGATATCCTCCCTCCGGATCTCTTAGACAAACTCAAACCCGAATTCGTGGCGCCAATAGTACTCTATCTCTGTTCTCAAAAATGCGATGATAACGGGATAACCTTCAACGCGGGCATGGGTTATTTTAACAGGGTGGCCATTGTTACAGGGTCCGGAACGGTGATCGGCGACGGAAAGGGGATTCCCACTTTGGAGGAGATTCACCATGAGTGGGAAAAGATTAACGATCTTGAGGGCGCCGAGGAGTTCCCCAACGCCACAGCTGCATTCGGCCCCATGTTGGATGCATTCAGCCCCAAGAAGAAAGAGGCTGTGTCCGAAGAGTCCGGGGGGCTGACAGTGGCCGGCGTTTTTGAGAATATTCCCGGGGCCTTCCAGTCGGACAAGTCTGCGGGTGTGGATGTCGTGTTTCAGTTTGATATCTCCGGATCCGGAGGTGGATCCTGGTACATCACGGTGAAGGATGAAAGCTGTGAGGTCATCGAAGGATCGCACGGCAGTCCCACCACTACCATCAAGATGGGTGATGATGATTTTGTTAAGATGATGAGCGGCGAACTGAACGCCATGAGCGCCTTTACAAGTGGAAAGCTGAAGGTTGAGGGCGATCTGATGAAATCACAGCTTATTGAAAAGCTGTTTAAGTTTTAAAGGAGGAATGACTATGGCCACAGGAATCAAAGATAAGGTGGCGATTATCGGTATGGGCTGTACCCGTTTTGGCGAGCGGTGGGAGGTTGGCGGTGAAGAGCTGATGGTAGAGGCATTTACCGAATGTCTGGAAGATGCAGGGATAGAGCTGTCTGAGATTGAAGCTGCCTGGCTTGGCACTTGCATAGAAGAGGTTAATGTGGGAAAGAGCGCGCTGCCCCTTTCAACCACCCTCAGGCTCCCCTTTATTCCGGTCACCAGGACCGAGAATTACTGTGCCAGCGGTACCGAGGCATTCCGGGGGGCAGTCTACGGTGTGGCATCAGGCGCCTATGATATTTGCCTTGCCTTGGGGGTGGAAAAACTTAAAGACACCGGTTACGGGGGTCTGCCCAATCCCGGCTCCAACTTCGGATCCCTGAGCTGGCTCTGGTATCCCAATATGACGGCGCCCGGCGTCTTTGCACAGTTGGCCACCGCCTATGGGGCCAAGCATAAGATTCCCGAGCAGGATATCAAAAGGGCCATGGCCCAGGTATCTGTAAAGAGCCATGAAAACGGGGCGCTCAACCCAAAGGCCCATCTCAGGAAGCCGGTAACCATTGACCAGGTAATGGCCTCCCCTATCATCGCACACCCTTTAGGGCTCTTTGACTGTTGTGGCGTGAGCGACGGCTCGGCATGCGCCATTGTAACCACCGTGGAAAAGGCCAAAGATATGGGGATTAAGAATCCGGTTACGGTCAAGTCCCTGCAATTGTCACTCAGCAGTGGGGAGGAGATGGGTTTTAATGAATGGGACGGTGATCACTTTATGACCACGGATCGATGCAGCACCAGGGCTTATAAGGAGGCGGGGATCACAAAACCCCGTGAAGAGATTAGCATGATGGAGCTTCACGACTGCTTTTCCATTACAGAGCTGGTCACTTACGAAGACCTGCATATCTCCAAAAGGGGTGAAGCCTGGAAGGATGTGTTAGACGGTTTTTATAACAGAGACGGCAAGATTCCGGCCCAGGTGGACGGGGGTCTCAAGTGCTTCGGTCATCCCATTGGCGCCTCAGGCCTTCGCATGTTGTACGAGATGTATCTCCAGTTCCTCGGCCGCGCAGGGGATCGGCAGATCGAAAATCCGCGTTACGGCCTGACGCATAACCTGGGTGGGTTTCCGCCCCAGAATGTCTGCAGTATCGCCATCGTTGGTAGAGATTAGACAGTTACCA
>JAOZQV010000088.1 GCA_029932035.1 Deltaproteobacteria bacterium
ATAAACATCGAACGTTGGACGTTCATCTTTTCCCATTCACCAATCCTACACCTCTAAGTCCAGTTTCACGGCCTCCAGTCTGTCCTGGTCCTTTTCCCATTTAAGGAGTAGCTTATCTAATTTGTCGCGGATATCCTTGTATTCGGTAAGGAGGGGCACGCTTATCTCTTTATCCCCGAAAATATCAGGATCTGCAAGTATTTTTTCCACTTCCCCCTGCCTCGATTCAAGGGCAGAGATCTTTTCTTCGAGATGCTCAAGCCCGTCCTGGATCGGCTTCAGGGTGTCATAGATTAGCTGCCTTTTTTCCGCCCTCTCCCTTTTTTCCTTTTTGCGGTCCCGGCTCTTTTTGTTCGCGTGATTTCTGTCTTTTTCTTTTAGCTTTAAAGACTTAGGCTCCCGGGCATTTAAGTAGTCCCTCTCCCCAAAGGCGCTGTCGGTCTTGAGGAGATGTTTATAATATTCGTCTAAATTGCCCGGATATTCTACGATCCCTTGTCCTCTTATGTCCCATATCTTTGTTGCTAATCTGTTGACAAAGGATTGGTTGTGAGAGACAAACAACAAGGTCCCATTATATCCTTTCAAAGCATCGATCAATCTCTCGGAAGACTCGATGTCGAGGTGGTTCGTGGGTTCATCCATCAGCATGAAATTGCCGGGATTTACAAGAAGTTTTGCAAGAGAGACCCGAGCCCTTTCCCCTCCTGAAAGGACCCTGATGGTCTTGTCCACGTCATTCCCTGAAAAAAGGAAAGCGCCACAAACAGTCCTGATAAAACCTATGCTTGCATTGGGAACCGCCTGGTAAACCTCTTCGACCACGGTCTTTCCGGGGTTGAGCAGGTCAGAGTGATGCTGCGCAAAATAAGCGATACTGACCTTATGACCCAATGCGATCTTTCCCCCGTCCGCTTCCAGTTCACCGGCCACTATCTTGAGTAAGGTGGTCTTGCCGCAGCCGTTGGGGCCGATAATGGCAATTCTTTCCCCTCTCAAGGCCCTCAGGTTCAGATCATCATATAGAATATTTTCGCCAAACCGTTTTGAGAGGCCTTCTATAAACACGACCTCTTTTCCACTTCGTGCAACTTCAGGGAAGGAGAAATAAATAATTTTTTCTTTTTGAAAGGTTTCTATCAGCTCCATTTTTTGGACTAATTTCAATTTGCTCTGGGCCTGTCTTGCCTTGGTCGCCTTGGAACGAAACCGTTCAATAAACCTCTTGGCATCTCTTATCTTCTGTTCCTGGTTTTTGGCCCTTGCCTCTAACGATTTCACCTCTTCCTCGCGGGCCTTGAGATAAAAGTCATAGTTACCCTTATAAGATCTCATCCCTTCGATTTCAAAAGAGACAATACGATTGATCTGTTTATTAAGAAACTCCCTGTCATGGGATATAAGGATCATTGCCCCTTTAAAGTTTTGAAGAAATTCTACCAGCCACCTGACAGACGGAACATCAAGGTGGTTTGTGGGTTCATCAAGGAGGAGCAAGTCAGGCCTCTGGTAAAGAAGGGTCGCGAGGGCGGCCCTCATCTTCCACCCGCCACTCAAAGAGGAAACAGGCCTGTTAAAATCCGCAGTCTCGAAACCGAGGCCTAACAGAATTTTTTCCGCCTCATGACGGGGAAATTCCAGATCCAACCGGTTTATCTCCTGGTGAATCGTAGCGATTTTTTCGCCTAACTTAGCCTGGTTCTGTTTGTCAGGGTTGGTTTTCAGGGCGTGCTCCGCCTCTTTGAGTCTGTTTTCCAGGTCTGCCCGGCCAGGGATGGATTCAAGAACCGATTGGAGCAACAACCCTGACACTGCTTCATGGACATCCTGTGGCAGGTACCCGATGCGTGATTTTTTTGCAATCCTGACCTCCCCGCTTTCCGGAGAGATTTCCCCCTTGATAATCCTGAGGAGGGTTGTCTTCCCTGAGCCGTTGCGACCCACCAGACCTATCCTGTCACCAGGATTCACCTGGAGTCCGATCTCGTTAAAGATCTGCCTTTCAAGAAAGTTGAGAGAGACTTTTATCAGTGTGACGAGACTCATAATTTTCAAATCCTCTATGATTTTGCTGCGTTTATATAAATGGTTTGTTCTCGGTTTTCAAGGTTCAAATTTCGCCGTTAACGCGCACTTGTTATATTTCACCATTGGTGATATATAATTTAGGCGTAAGGTAGGGTATAAGGCCCAAGGTATAAGGTGTAAGGTGTAATAAGGCACAGGGTGTATGCTATAGGTAACTATTTTCGGTATTTAATAGCCAATTCAAAGGGCTCAGAGATCCATCGAAAAGGAGATAAGCGCCATGGAATTTGTCCGAAGCACAATAGGATCGGTATTAGCTGAAATTGCAGCGGAATACCCTGATCATGACGCCCTTATCCACACTGAAAGGGGGGTCAGGTTCAACTATGACCTCTTGTCGTGGGAGGTTGGTCGTGCCGCAAGGGGGCTTATAAGCATGGGGTTTACGGCCGGGGACAGGGTGGCGTTATGGGCCCCTAATATTCCGGAATGGCTCATATCGATGTTAGCGCTCAGCAGGTTGGGCGCTATCACTGTCCCCGTTGATCCCGGCGCCGGGAGAGACGATTTGCAGTTTATTCTTGAACATTCAGAATGCAAAGGGATTATCGTTTCGAAGGGCTTGGAGGATGAGGAGTATTTGAATACGGTCCTTTATGCAAGGGACAATATTAAGTCTCTTGAGAATGTAGTTATAATTGGGGATGAAACCTTTCCAGATACTGTCTTGTGGACCGAGCTTACAGCCATGGGAAAGGATGCTGATGCGGAATTGCTCAGCGATCTGGAAAAGGCGGTCAGCCCTGAAGACCCGGTGGCGATCATGTATACATCGGGCACAACGGGGAAGCCGAAGGGGGTAGTGCTTGATCATTCCGGTTTGATCAATAAGTCGATTTTTTCCACCGAGCGTCAGGGGATTACTTATCAGGACAGGATTTGCCTCTTTTTTCCCCTGTTCCATATGTTTGGAAACACCTGCATAGCGCTCGCCGGTCTTATCAGGGGGGCAGCCCTGATCATGCCATGTGAGGACTTTGATCCGCCCAAGATTCTGAAAACCATGCATGAGGAAAAATGCACGGCCGTTTACGGATCTCCCTCCATGTTCATTGCCCTTTTAGATCATCACCAGTTTCGAAAAAAGTGGTGGGAACCTGTTACCAAGGGGATAGTTGGCGGGGCTCCCTGCCCCATGGAATTAATGAAGAGGCTCGTGGAAGACGTGGGAGTTTCAGATATTACCGTGGCCTACGGCATTACGGAGACCTCTTCATGGCTCACCATGACCCATCCTGATGACCCCATCGACTTGAGGGTAGGGACTATCGGGACTTCCTTAGACTGCAATCAGGTCAAGATAGTTGATCCCGTTACAGGGGAAGACCTTCCTCCAAACAGACAGGGAGAGCTCTGCACCAAAGGGTTTCTGATGAAGGGATATTATAAGATGCCTGGCTCCACAGCGTCGGCAATCGACCGGGATGGGTGGTTTCACACCGGCGACTTAGGGGAAATGGATGAAAAGGGCTATTTCAGAATTACCGGTCGTCTGAAAGATGTAATTGTCAGAGAAGGCGTCGAGATCTATCCGGTGGAGGTGGAGGAGAGCATATATAAACACCCCGAGGTATCGGAGGTCCAGGTTTTCGGTTTCCCTTACCCGGAAAAGGGTCAGGAGGTAGCTGCCTGGGTCAGGTTGAAGGAGGGATCCCGGCTGTCTGAGATCTCTTTGGCCGCATATGCGAAGGACTATGTGAAGGAAAAGATGCTGCCTCACTATTTCAAGGTTGTCTCAAGCTTTCCGATGACGAGGAGCGGAAAGGTGCAAAAATACAAATTAACCGAAATGGCACGAGCGGAATACTCTATAGAGGAATGAGGATAAGACGAAGGGTGTAGATATTATGAAAAAGCCCATAAAGTCTGACAAAGCGCCCGAGGCATTGGGGCCTTACAGTCAGGCAATTCAAGCAGGTGATTATCTGTTTACATCCGGCCAGGTGGCGATAGATCCGGCCACAGGTAAACTGGTAGGGGGAGGGATCCAGGAACAGGCCCGTCAGGTTATGGAAAATCTGAACGCGGTGTTAGAGTCTGCAGGGGCCGATTTCTCCATGGTGGTAAAGGCCACGGTGTATTTGGCAGATATCAATGATTTTGCAGAGTTTAATGGGATATATGGCAAATATTTTATGTCAGATCCGCCGGCCCGCAGCGCCTTTCAAGTGGCCGCACTTCCATTGGGCGCTATGGTGGAGATTGAGATGGTGGCCTTTATCGGTTAACCCGGACAAGCCCGAACCAAAAAGGGTCTCGCGCAAAGGCGCCCCGGTACCATCTTCCGGAGCTACGGGGTAAACAAAGCTCGCAAAGAAAAACAATGAAAGATTTGGCATCCTTCATGACAAATCAAAGGTAGTTTACACTTTTTTATGTATTTCTTTGTCTGTGTGTGTCTGTGTGTGTCTGTGGCTAATTTTGTGTTCCGTCATGATACACCTGTCCACGACCACCCGAATGCCTGCCTGCCTTACCTTCTCAGCCGCTTCATTGTGGATGACACCCAACTGCATCCAGACGGCATTGACTCCGATTTCGATCGCCTGATCCACTGCCTCAGGGACCCTGGTGGGGTTGAGAAATAGATCGGCCATATCTACCTGAAACGGGATATCCTTAAGTGTTCTATAACAGGTTTTTCCGAGTATCTCCCTCTGGCCCGGGTTAATGGGGACGATCTCATAGCCCTGTTCCATCAGGTACCGGGCGACTTTGTTGCTGTCTCTATATTCCTTTGGAGAGAGCCCTACCACAGCTATCTTCCTGCATTCCCTAAGGATCTCTTCAATTTCTTCGGAAGGGCCAGTATTGTTGGGCAGCTCAGATATGATTTCTTTCATAATGATTTTACTTGAGTAAATTTTTGACGGTGTCTGCCTTTTTCTTTACGTCCATAACCTTTTTTACGCCCGGCACCTGTTCCAGGACCTTATTAGCTATTTTGGTTTCCAGGGAGGGGGGGGCGTCATTTGCTTCCGTTTCATCCGTTTTTTCGTCTTTGCTGTCCGGGGGTTTATCCGAGCTAAGCTCCTTCTTGACATTCCTGAACTCCCTGATGGCGCCTCCTAACCCCTTTCCGATATCCGGGATACGTTTGGCGCCAAATATAAGGAGGACGATAATAGCGATGATGATCAGTTCTGTGGGACCAAGTCCAAACATGGTTTACTCCTCTTTGTCCAACTCTAAAAATTCTTTTGTGGGAAATGGATAATCGGCGCCCAGTTCAATTATCTTGATCCCCTTTGACTTAAACAGTGCGGCAGTAACCCCAATACCTGTGCCCGAAGGTGTATCGCAATATGGCGTTAAGAGACCGCATGAGGGGCTTCGATCTTTCATGATTGCAACCCGGATTTCTGCCATTTCAGCCAATTTCAAAGACTCTTGGGCGCCTTTTTTGAAGGCATCAGACACATCATTCCCCCTGTCATCGATAACCGTTCCCCTCCCTTCCAAGAAATCACGGCCATCTCCGTCCTGAATAATCGAGGGTAGCCTGGGGGTGGGAAGACCGCCTAATTGCTCCGGACAAAAGGGGATGAAGGGGTGATTCCTCGCAAAATCCACGAGGCCAGGGCATATTGTGTGCCTACCATCATATCTGCAGCATATTCCTAACAGACATGCGCTGACCATAAAAGCTGTTTTTCTCTGCATTAGATCCCAGGTCCCGTAAACTGGACGGGATCTTCACCCTCTTCTCTTGATTCTATGGTTCCTATACAATGAGCTGTTTCTCCCATGGCCTTAAGTCTTAAAAGGATCTCATCGATTTCCTCTTCGTTTACCACAATAAGCAGGCCAAGGCCGTTATTAAAGGTCAACATCATATCACGGTCAGATACCTGCCCGGCCTTTTGGAGGTATTGGAATATTGGTTGAGGAATCCATGTTGATCTGTCAATGACGGCCTTTGTGCGCTGGGAGAGTATGCGGGGTGGATTTTCGATAAGCCCGCCACCTGTGATGTGAGAGATGCCATAAATCCGAAAATCCCTTCTGAGGTTACTGACAGTCCTCGCATATATACGGGTAGGCTCTAAGAGTTCTTCTCCGAGGGTCCGGCCAAAATCCTCAACATAGTCCTCCACAGACATCTTCAGACCCTCAAAGAAGATCTTGCGTACGAGAGAGTACCCGTTGCTGTGGAGGCCGCTGGAGCCTATGCCGATAATCTTATGCCCCACCCCAATCTCAGAACCGTCCAACAGTTCTTCATTATCGACTAATCCTACCACAAAGCCTGCCAGGTCATATTCATTCTCGGAATAAAAGCCCGGCATTTCAGCAGTCTCACCCCCGATGAGGGAGCATTTGGCTTCCATGCATCCGGCAGCAATCCCCTTGACGACATCACGAGCCCTTTCAGGATTAAGCTGCCCCATGGATATGTAGTCAAGAAAAAAAAGCGGGGCAGCGCCTTGGACCACGATATCGTTTACGCACATGGCCACAAGGTCTATCCCCACGGTATCGTGTTTGTCGAGCATGAATGCAATCTTCAGCTTTGTGCCGACTCCGTCGGTGGAACTCACAAGCACAGGGTTTTTGATATGTTCAACATTGAGAGAAAAGAGGCCGGCAAAACCTCCAATGTCGGTAATAACGCCTGACTTGTGGGTTCTGCTTACGATCGGTTTGATCAGATCCACAAACCTGTTTCCAGCTCCAATATCAACGCCCGCTTCCGCATACTGGTCTTTTTTCTGATCTGCCCCCATTTTTTTGCCTCATTTCTTAGATTCAAAAATAAATTTTGATATTATCTCTTTCATGATTTCCTGGGTGCCCCCTCCGATCGAGAGAATGCGATTGTCCCGGTATAGCCTCTCCACGAGATATTCCCGCATATAGCCGAAGCCGCCATGGATCTGGACTGCGTCGTAGGTCGCCCTGTCGCTGACCGTGCATGCGAAGTTCTTTGCCATGGAGATTTCCTTTACCTGATTTTTCCCGGCATCCATTTTGGCAGCGACCCTGTAAGTAAATTCCCGGCTGGCCTCTACCAGTGTGGCCATATCCGCCAATTTGTGGCGTGTGACCTGAAAACCGGAAAGGGGCCGGCTAAAGGCTTCTCTCTCCTGAGCGTATTTTAGGGATTCTTCCAAGGCTAACTGGGCGGTCATGTTGGCCATGACAGAGAGCTGTAAACGCTCATTTTGAAAATTTTCCATAATTCCATAAAAACCCTGTCCCTCTTCGCCGAGCAGGTTTTTGGCGGGCACCAGGCAATCGTCAAAAAAAATCTGGGCGGTATCAGATGCCCACCAGCCCATTTTTTTTAGCTTTTCAGAAACAGAATAGCCAGGAGTGTCCGATTCCATAACAAGGAGACTGACTCCGCCGGATCCTTCACCACCGGTTCGGGCGGCGCAGGTCAACAGGTTCGCTCTCGCCCCGCTGGTGATGAACATCTTACTACCATTTACCACGTAATGACCATTTTTTTTGACCGCCCTTGTTTGGATATTGGCCACGTCTGAACCGGCGTTAGGTTCTGTGATGCCAAGGGCCGCAATCTTCTCCCCCCTAAGCACGGGCGGGATAAACCTTGATTTTTGCTCCTCAGTTCCCAAAGCGAGGATAGGTGGAATACCTATGTCGAGAGAACCCAGGCCCGCGGCCACTCCAGCGGATCCGCATCTCATCAATTCTTCGGTCGCGGCTATCTTGACAAAGGTGTCCCCGGCCGAGCCGCCATAGGACTCTGGATAACCGATGCCCAAGATGCCCGCATCTCCTGCCTTGGCATAGAGTTCAAGGGGGAATTCGCCCTGTTCTTCCCAGTCATCCACAAAAGGGCGTATTTCCCGCTCAACGAATTTCCGGACGGTTTGTCGGACCATACTGTGTATTTCACCAAAATATTCCTGAAATCCGTCCATGCAATAACCCCTTTACAGCGGGAACAACTGTTCAATCCTTTGCGCTAACATGATATCACCAGTCGCTTTGAGTTGTCCGCTCATAAAGGCCTGCATTCCGTTCGTCTGTTTGTTTACCATGCTAAGCCATGTTTCAGCAGACATGGTTAATGTAACTGTAGGGGAGTCATTAACCCCCTCCTCTACTTGGCAGGCACCATCTTTGACTATGATACTCCAGTTGCCGCCGTCATCTCCGGTGATTTCGAACTGGAAAACCACATCCAGACCCTGGGCCGCATTTGCGTTGAAAACCTCCGGCATCTTGTCAAAAACCTCTTTTGTACCTGTTAAAGCCATTTTTTCGTCCTCCTTTTTAGCAATTTTTCCTGAGTTCATATTATCCTCTTTGCCAGATAACGGCTGAGGCGCCTCCGGAGGTGGTATAACAACCGCCTCCCCTTCCGCAATCGATTTTCCATGCTGATTCGTCCAGATGAGCGCCATACGCACCCATTGCTTTTTTTCGATTTTCTCCACGACGCGGGCCGTAGCCATAATGGTGTCGCCAAAATAGACGGGGGCCTTGAACCGGCAGGAGATTTCCACCGCGATGGTCCCCAATCCCGGCAGTTTCATCCCCAGTACCGGTGCGATCAGGCTCTGAGGGAGGGCGCCATGAGCAATTCTCGTCTTAAAAGGGGTCTTTTTTGCAAATTCCTCATTCACATGCATCGGGTTGAAGTCCCCGCTGATGCCCGCGAAAAGGTAAACATCTGTTTCAGTAATGGTCTTCGTGAAACTGGCCTTCTCGCCAATCTTCAGTTGATGATAACTTTTTCCCAGCTCAAAGTCCATTGCCTGACCTCTTCAGCGCTATTTACCCGTAAATTTTGGTGCTCTTTTCTGCAGAAATGCCGTCATTCCCTCCACAGCGTCCTGGGTTGAGATGACCCTGCCCAGGGCATCGCACAAATAGTCTACGGCCTCTTCAAATGGCATGCCGCTCATGGTCCTGAAGGCGTCTTTGCCGATCCGTGTGCCGATAGGGCTTTTGGATGCCAGTAGTTTCAGGGTGTTCTGAATCTCATCATCTAATGATCCCGGAGCAACCGCGCGGGTTATCAGACCCATAATCTCCGCCTCAGGGGCAGGTATCTTTCGGCCTGTTAAAACCATATCCAAGGCCTTTTTTCTGAGCACGTTTCGATAAAGAAGTGCTCCGACCATCATGGGAAATATCCCCACTTTCACCTCTGGAGTGCAAAAAAAGGTATCATTTCTGGCGATTATGATGTCGCATGAAAGCATCAGCCCGATTCCGCCGGCAAGGCATGGCCCATTGACCCGGGCAACAAGCGGTTTTCCGAATTTTGCCATCTCCTTCAGGAGACGGGCATAATTCTTAGTTCCGGACAACCGGTCTTCGCCTTCTTTTACCAAGGTTATGCCGAGATCCGCGCCGGAGCAAAAGGCCTTTTCACCTGTACCTGTGAGGCAAACAGCCCTAATTTTCTCATCCTGATCCATAGCGGCCAAGTAGTCCAGAAAAGATATGAGCATCTCCTGGCTTATGGAATTCCTCCGGTCCTCCCGATTGATTGTCAAAAAGGCAACATGATCCTTTAGTTCATAAAGCAGATCATTGCTCATCTTTCTTCTCCCTTTTCAGAAAGGCCCATTTTGGTTTTTACACCGCATTTAATCAGGTGTCTACTGACCTGTCAATCAATTTGAGGAAATTCAGTTAGGGGGTCTGTTTTAGTGTTCGAGAGAAGAGATTAATTAAGTAAGCTAATGAAGAATAGAGGGCGATTTATCAATATCAATTCTTTTGTGATTTTTCTTGCATAACAAAATCAAGTATGGTATGAAACGCCAACTGATTAGGCAACATGGCGAAATCATGAAAAAAAGAAAGAATCAGATTGCGGCTTTTTTGGGTCGAGACACTGAATTTGCAGGAAATCTCTCCTTCAAAGGGATGGTTCGGATTGATGGCCGTTTTGAGGGTGAGATCAATACTGAAGGGACCCTGATAGTGGGAGAGACCGCCGTGATAGATTCCGACATCCATGCCTCTAAGGTTATTATCAGTGGTGAAATACGTGGTCATATAGTTGCGGGAGAGAGAATTGAGATATTATCTCCCGGCAAGGTTTTTGGAGATATAGAGGCCCCTTCGGTGACCATAAACAGTGGAGTGATTTTTGAGGGAAATTGTCAGACTCAAAGGCGCGATGAAAGGGTTAATGACAAGGTGGCATTTCTCCAAAAGACATCCAAGGCAAAAAATGAAGGCTGACGGTCAAAAAATGCTTTGACAAGCGGATTTTTTTTTTGTAAAAGGCATCATTCTAAAAAACTTCGCTTTTTCCTGGAAAACAAAGTAATGAAAGGATGTATCTGATATGCTTAACATTGACGGTACCATGTTCCTCCAGATCGCAAATTTCCTCGTTCTTCTCTTCATACTGAATCTTATCCTCTTTCGCCCGATTCGCAGGATTTTGGCACAGAGAGAGGATGAGATGAATTCTCGGCAAAAAACGATCGATGATTTTCAGGGTCAGGCCGAAAAGAATGAAAAGGGCATTGAAGAAGGTATTGTTCAAGCCAGAAAAGCGGGCTATGCCGAAAAGGAGGCGTTAAGGTCCCACGGTTTGGAAGAGGAAAAGGAGATACTGCAGGAGGCCGGCACAGGGGTAGAACAGAAACTCAATGCTGCAAAGAAAGAGATAGAGACAAAAATAGCGGCTGCGAGGGAGACTCTTGAAGACCAAATTGCCGGTTTTTCTGATGAATTGGCCCAAAAAATACTGGGAAGGAGCATTCAATGACCGGTTTTGAGACGGCAAGGGGAAGATCAATACTTATAGCTGCCTGCACCCTGATTATTTCAGTAGCCTTTTGTGGATTGGCCTATGCCAGCGGGGGTGGGGATGGAGGACATGGCGGTAGTGTAACAGATCTGCTCTATAGGATTTTGAACTTCGTCCTGATGATGATCATTCTTGTTGTGGTGATAAGAAAGACCACGATTAAGGAATTTTTTTCAAACCGGAAGGAAGAGATTCGTAAAAAGTTAGAAGACTTGAAGAGGGATAAGGAGATTGCCGAGAGCCGCTGTAACGAGTTGGAGAAAAAATTCAAGGAATTCGAACTCCAGGAAAAAGAAATTATCGAACAATTCAAGATCGATGGGGAATTAGAAAAGAAAAAGATTATTGCGGAAGCCAGGGAGAGGGCAACACAGATTTTAGCTCAAGCTGATCTGACCATAGAGCGTGAAATCCAGGCGGCAAGGAACAGTTTGAGGCAAGATGTGGTTGAGATGGCTGCCACAAGGGCTGAGGAGATCATTGCAGGGCAGATACAGGACAGCGATCAGGATCATTTAGTCAATGAATTCATAGAAAGCGTGGAGAAACTACATTGACCGGTTCAAGGATTTCCAAAAGATATGCAAAGGCGCTGCTCAGTCTGGGGCAGGAAGACGATAATTATGCGGAATATGGGGAGAACCTCAAGGATTTTGCTGGACTCTGTGCGG
>JAOZQV010000433.1 GCA_029932035.1 Deltaproteobacteria bacterium
TGACCTGTCAAGGGGCCAGTTTGTGATGCTGGGGGATTTTACCGGGCATGGCCTGCGGGCGGCCCTCGGCGCCATACCGGTTTCCGAAACATTCAGAGCCATGGTTAAAAAAGGTTTTTCCATCGAGGATATTGTTGACGAGATAAACCGGAAACTCAAAGCAATTCTTCCCGTGGGCGTGTTTCTGTGCGCCTGCGTTGTACACATTGATACCATACGAAATAAGTTGTCCGTATGGAATGGGAGCCTGCCGGATCTCCTGGTCTATCGAGAGGGGGCCGGTATTGTGGCCCGGGCGGCGCCATCCCATCTGCCGATGGGCATTGTGGGAGGGGATGCTTTTGACAATACCATCGAGGTGCTGGATATCCTTCCGGGAGATAAAATTTTTATCTACTCCGATGGTATTACGGAAGCCGAAAATGTGGAGGGGGAAATGTTCGGCGCAGATCGTCTTGAGGAATGTTTCGCTCATGAAAACCTGAACCCGGACCAACTCTTCGATAGCATTCTTGGCAGCGTAAGAGCCTTTGTTTCCGGGAAATCCCAGGGTGATGATATTACCATTGTCGAAGTGTCCCACCCGCTTAAATTGGTAGATCCGGGAGCACCTACCCCAACTGTCGAGGAGGTGGATTCCGGAAAAATGATGCAGTGGAAAATGGTCATGGAGTTGAACGCGGAAGTCTTGCGCACCACAGACCCCGTGCCCATGCTCTTGCAGCTGGTTGTGGACAATCCCGAATTTGAACAGCATCGGTCCAATCTTCTCACCCTGGTCTCGGAACTCCTGAACAACAGTCTCGATCATGGGGTATTGGGATTGGCATCTTCCTTGAAAAATGAGCCGGAAGGATTTGCGTTGTATTATCAGGAACGGAAAAAAGCCCTGGCTTTTCTTGAAAAGGGTTGGATCAAGGTGGATATGGAACATACGCCTTTGGATAAAGGCGGGCGGTTTACGGTCATCTTTGAGGACAGCGGTCCCGGTTTTGACTACGAAGAAGCCCTGGCCAGTTCTCTTGACCTCGATCCGACCCGGTTCAGCGGTCGAGGCATCAAGATTGTCCAAGGCCTGTGTGACAAGCTTGAATACAGCGGAACTGGAAACCGTGTCAAGGCGGTGTACGCCTGGCAGTAAACAACCGTCGCTTTTAACGCCTGGAGGAATCGACTATGAAAATCCTGGTGGTTGACGATGAATTTGTCAGCCGAATGATATTACAAAAACTCATGGGCAGCATTGGCGAATGTGAGGCGGTGGAAAACGGGGAAGATGCGTTGAAGAGTGCCTTTTCCAACCCGCCTCCAGATTTGATTCTCTTGGATATCATGATGCCCGGCATGGATGGTTATACGGTCTGTAAACGGTTGAGGTCTGATCCGAGTACCAAAGATACCCCGATAATTTTTCTCTCCGCAAATACCAACGTGGAGGATATCACCAAAGGGTTTGAGTTGGGCGCCGTGGATTATATTACCAAACCGTTTCAAAAGGCGGAGGTAAAGGCCCGCGTGCGCACGCACCTGACTCTCAAACAGATGAGAGAGGAAATGCAAGACAAGAATTTATTGCTCAATAAACAGGTTGATGAAATTAAAGAAAAGACCGAGAGGCTTGACCAAAGCCGAAAGCGGCTCGTTCAATCGGAAAAGATGGCGTCCCTGGGTCAACTGGTGGCAGGGGTTGCCCATGAAATCAACACCCCCGTGGGCATCGGCATCACCGTCTCTTCCCACTTAGTCGATCAAACCCGGGAGATTATCGCCGCTTTTGATAAGAATAAAATGACCAAAAGCGCCTTAACCCAATATTTTGCTAAGACCCTGGAAACCAGTGAATTGATATTTACGCATCTGGTTCAGGCGGGAGATCTGGTCAGAAGTTTCAAGATGATTTCGGCGGACCAGACGGTCCATGAAAGAAGATCATTCATACTGAAGTCCTATCTCGACGACATCATTGTCAGCCTCAGGCCCAAGCTGAAGAAAGAATTGCACCAGGTCACTGTAAACTGCCGGGAGGACATTGAAATAAACAGTTACCCGGGGGCACTGGCGCAGATCATCACCAACTTGATTATCAACTCACTCCTTCACGCGTATTCGGAGGGGGAAGAGGGAAATATCCGGATTCATGTATCCATGGAAGGAACGGACGTCATCCTGGAATATGGGGACGACGGAAAAGGGATATCGCCCGAGAATATTGACAAGATCTTTGATCCTTTTTTTACCACCAAGCGCGGAAAAGGGGGAACGGGATTGGGGCTCCATATTATCTACAACACGGTTACGGAAATTCTTAAGGGGAGTATCACCTGTGAAAGCACGCTGGGGCAGGGAGCGCGATTCAGGATCCGGTTACCTGTTTCAATTGCAGAATAAAACATCCAGGGTTTTACCCCGGTTCCCACGCTCTGCGTGAATAATGCTTGAGACTTTGGAGCTGTTCCGGATGTTTGACTTATGGGTATAGAATGGATAAAGTTGAAAACAAATGAAAAAAGTTGCAAATAACTGGTTAAACTTCAAGGGAAAACCATAATGATAAACGGTATTATTCTAAAAAAACTCGAAAGCTTGGATGATATCCTGCGAGAACTGGAATCGTTGGGACAGTTTAAGGATGAGGTGTTGAGCTATGTCCGTAAAAGTTGATCTGGAGCTGGCCCAAAAAGTTTGGGAGCGTGCCCCATTCATTGTTGCGTCCTGGAGTTTTGGTTCGGCTCAAGACGGGGCGGTGGCGCAGGGAAGCGATCTTGATATTGCTGTTTTATTCTCCTCCAGGCCGGATCTTGAGCAACTGGCCGGGCTTCGAGCCGACCTGCAGGATGCCTTGGGATTTGACGCAATAGACATGATGATCCTTAATTCCGCCGGGAGTATCAGCGCCATGGAGGCTGTTTCCGGCAAACCTCTTTTTTGCCGGAATACCAGCAAGAGGGCGGAGTTTGTTTCCTTGATATCCAGACAGTACGAAGACGATATGGCCTTTCTGTTCAGTGGGGACATCCTATGACCACTTCATCTC